>NZ_SSTC01000170.1 GCF_004801855.1 Pseudomonas sp. A-1
CCGCCCCTGCGCCGCGAGTGGACGCTGGGCGTGCGCCCGGCCTGGCCGGCGCAGCAGCGGCAGTTCCGCACGGTGCTCGGAGCCGAGCCCTGGAGCCTGCCGGCCGGCACCCTGGCGGACTTCGCGCCGGCCGGCCGGGAGGCCGTGCTGGCGCTGTCCAGCCGGCCGCCGCTGAATCTCGGCGAGCAGATCCGCGCACTCAAGGCCTATCCGTACGGCTGTCTGGAGCAGACCACCAGCGGGCTGTTCCCCTCGCTCTACGCCGATGCCGCCAGCCTGCGCCGCCTCGGCCTGGAGGGCGAGCCCGACGAGCAGCGTCGGCGCAGCATCGAGCGGGGCATCGAGCGTCTGCTCGGCATGCAGCGGCACAACGGCAGCTTCGGCCTGTGGAGCGCTGAGAGCGAGGAGGAGCACTGGCTCACCGCCTACGTCGGCGACTTCCTGCTGCGCGCCCGCGAGCAGGGCTTCGCCGTGCCGGAGGCGGCGCTCGAGCGCGCCACCGACCGGCTGCTGGCCTACCTGCAGCAGCCCGGCCTGATCGACGCCCACTACACGGAGGATTTCGCCCATACCCGCTTCGCCGTGCAGGCCTATGCCGGCTACGTGCTGGCGCGCAGCCGCCAGGCGCCGCTGGGTGCCCTGCGCAGCCTGTTCGAGCGTCGCGGCGAGGCACGCTCCGGCCTGCCGCTGGTGCAGCTGGCGGCGGCGCTCAAGCTGATGGGCGATGCCCCGCGCGCCGCGCAGGCGCTGGCCCAGGGGCTGGTCCTGGCGCGCGACGGCGAGCAGTGGCTGGCCGACTACGGCAGCCCGCTGCGCGACCAGGCGCTGATCTTCGCCCTGCTCGAGGAGCACGACCTGGCGGCCGGCCAGCGCGAGCAGCGCCTGTTCGGCCTGGCCGAGGAGCTGGCCGGCCGGTCGTGGCTGTCGACCCAGGAGCGCAACGCCCTGTTCCTCGCCGGCCGCGGCCTGCTCGGCCGGCCCGAGGGGGCCTGGACGGCGCAACTGGCCAGCGGCGAGCGGCGCATCGAACTGAGCGACGTCCGGCCGAACCTGCATCTGGCGGACGGCGAGCTGGCCGAGCCGCTGACCCTGCACGGTGTGGCCGGCATGCCGCTGTACCAGCAGCTCACCCTGTCCGGCTACCCGGCGCGGGCGCCGGCGGCCGGTGGCGAGAACCTGAGCATCGAGCGCGAGTACCTGCAGCCGGATGGCCAGCCGCTGGACGTCACCCGGCTGCGCAGCGGCGAGCTGGTGCTGGTGCACCTGGCGGTACGCGCCCGCCAGCGGGTGCCGGATGCGCTGGTGGTCGACCTGCTGCCCGCCGGTCTCGAGCTGGAGAACCAGAACCTGGCGCAGAGCGCCGCCAGCCTGGCGGACGCCGGCAGCCAGGTCGGCGACTGGCTGCGCGCCATGCAGGCCGGGCGGGTCCGTCACCAGGAGTACCGCGGCGACCGCTACGTGGCGGCGGTGGATGTCGATGCCTACGACACCACCCACCTGCTCTACCTGGCGCGCGCGGTCACCCCGGGCCACTACCGGGTGCCGCTGCCGCAGGTGGAGTCCATGTACCGGCCGAGCTGGCAGGCGCTGGGCCGCGCGCCGGAGCGCATGGTGGTGAGGGCTCCTTGAACGGCGGAACCCGCCCGGCGAGCCGGCTGCGCCCGTGGCTCGCGATGCTTGCGCTGCTGCTGGGCGGCCTCTGGCTGGCCGACCGGCTGTTCCCGCTGCCGCTGCCCGCGGACGACCAGGCCCGGGTGGTGCTGGCCGAGGATGGCACGCCGCTGTGGCGCTTCGCCGACCGCGATGGCGTCTGGCGCTATCCGGTGCGTCCCGGGCAGGTTTCGCCCTACTACCTGGAGGCACTGCTGACCTACGAGGACCGCTGGTTCCGCCAGCATCCGGGCATCAACCCGGTGGCCCTGGCCCGCGCCGCCTGGCAGAACCTCGCCGGCGGACGGTTGGTGTCCGGCGGCAGCACCCTGTCGATGCAGGTGGCGCGCCTGCTCGAGCCGCACGGCCGCGACCTGCCGGGCAAGGCCCGCCAGCTGTGGCGAACCCTGCAGCTGGAGTGGCATCTGTCGAAGGACGAGATCCTCACCCTCTATCTCGATCGCGCGCCCTTCGGCGGTACCCTGCAGGGGGTGGCGGCGGCCAGCTGGAGCTACCTGGGCAAGCCGCCGAGCCAGCTGACCCGCGCCGAGGCGGCGCTGCTCGCGGTGCTGCCGCAGGCGCCCAGCCGGCTGCGGCCGGACCGTCATCCCGAGCGCGCCCGGGCCGCGCGCGACAAGGTGCTGCGCCGGCTGGGCGCGTTCGCGGTATGGCCGGCGCAACAGGTCGGCGAGGCCCTCGAGGAGCCGATCTTCCTCGCCCCGCGCCGCGAGCCGAGCCTGGCGCCGCTGCTGGCGCGGCGCCTGAACCGTGCGGGCAGCCCGCCGCTGATCCGCACCACCCTCGACGCCGGCCTGCAGCTGCGCCTGGAGGACCTGCTGCTGGGCTGGCGGGCGCGTCTGCCGGAGCGCACCTCGGCGGCCATCCTGGTGGTCGAGCATCCGGGCATGGCGGTGCGCGCCTATCTCGGCTCGCTGGATGTCGGCGACGATGCGCGCTTCGGCCATGTCGACATGGTGCGGGCGCTGCGCTCGCCCGGCTCGACCCTCAAGCCGTTCCTCTACGGCCTGGCCCTGGATGCCGGGCTGATCCACTCCGAGTCGCTGCTGCAGGACGTGCCGCGCCACTACGGCGACTATCGGCCGGGCAACTTCGCCGCCGGTTTCAGCGGTGCGGTCGCCGCCAGCGAGGCGCTGGCCACCTCGCTCAACCTGCCGGCGGTGCAGTTGCTGGAGGCCTACGGTCCCCGGCGCTTCGCCGGCGAGCTGCGCGCGGCCGGCCTGCCGATCCACCTGCCGGCGCTGGCCGAGCCCAGTCTGGCGCTGATCCTCGGTGGCGGCGGCACCCGCCTGGAGTCGCTGGTCGCCGGTTACAGCGCCTTCGCCCGCGGCGGTCTGGCGGCGCGCCCGCGCCTGCGCCCGGAGGAGGCGCTGCGCGAGCGGCGCCTGCTGTCGCCCGGTGCGGCCTGGATCGTGCGGCGCATCCTCGCCGGCCAGGCGCGCCCGGAGGGCGAGTCGCAGGGAGGCACGGATCCGCGGAGCAGCCTGGCCTGGAAGACCGGTACCAGCTACGGCTTCCGCGATGCCTGGGCGCTGGGCGTCGGCCCGCGCCACCTGATCGGCGTGTGGATCGGCCGGCCCGACGGCACTCCGGTGCCCGGCCAGTTCGGCCTGGCCTCGGCAGCGCCGCTGCTGCACCAGGTGCACGCGCTGCTGGTCGAACGCGACCGCCAGCGCGGCATCGCGGCACCGGCGCAGGTGCGCCCGCCGGAAGTCGGCGTGGCCGCGGTCTGCTGGCCGCTCGGCCAGCCCATGGCCCGCGACGATGCCAACTGTCGGCGGCAGCGTTTCGCCTGGACCCTCGACGGCACCGTGCCGCCGACCCTGCCGGCGGCGGACCAGCCGCTGGGCAGCGGGCTGCTGGAAACCTTCTGGGTGAATGCCCGCGGCCGCCGCGTGGCGCCCGGCTGCCCGGGCGCCGAGGCCCGCCAGCTGGCGCTCTGGCCGGCGCCGCTGGAGCC
>NZ_SSTC01000171.1 GCF_004801855.1 Pseudomonas sp. A-1
CCTGCAGGCCCGCCTGCAGGACACCGCGCCGCCCGGCGCCGCGGCGGAGATCGGCGAGCGCGCGCTGCACAGCGCCCTCGGCCTGCTCAAGGGCCGCGGCGTCAGCCTGCCCAGCGAACCGCCACCGCCGCCCGAGGCCTACCGCGACGGCGAGTTCGCCGGCTCGGTGCGCATCGCCTGCGCCTCCGACAACGGCGCGCGCATGGACGCCAGCTTCGGCCACTGCGCGCGCTTCCTGATCTACCAGATCTCGCCGCGCGCCAGCCGCCTGGTCGACGTGCGCGAGGCCGCCGCCTGCGCTCCCGACGAGGACCGCAACGCGCGGCGCGCCGAGCAGCTGCACGACTGCCAGCTGCTCTACACCCTGAGCATCGGCGGCCCGGCCGCCGCCAAGGTGATCCGCGCCGGCGTCCACCCGATCCGCCAGGCCACCGCATCGCCGGCCAGCGAGATCGTCGAGGAACTGCAGCGCGTGCTGGCCGCCGCCCCGCCGCCCTGGCTGGCCAAGGCGATGGGCGCCGGGCCGGACCTGCGCGTGCGCTTCACCAGTGACAGCCCCGAACGAGGACAGTGAGATGATCAGCCAGGAACTGCTCGACGACGTCATCCGCCAGGCCGAGGAAAGCATCCTCGACGACGCCCTGATCGCCCGCCTGCGCGCCGCCCACCCCGGCGTGCACTTCACCTGGTGCATGGACGACGACATCGCGGTCAACGCCCGGCCGGTGGCCGAGCGCGCCGCCTTCAACCTCTACCTGGTCAACTCCAGCGACCACTGCTCGGTGCTGACCAACGACGGCGACGCGGCTTCCGGCATCGTGCTGGCGGAAATCATCCCCGACTGAGGTGTGGCATGCTCGAGCAAGGTCCGGACAACACCCCCATCGGCGACTGCCGCGGCTGCGCCTTCAGCCGCCACCTGCTGCTCGCCGGGCGCTGCACCCCGGGCGACGCCTGCGTGGCGGTGCAGAGCGGCCGGCAGATCGACCGCTTCTTCCGCAACAACCCGCAGCTGGCGGTGCAGTACCTGGCCGACCCGTTCTGGGAGCGCCGCGCCATCGCCGTGCGCTACGCGCCGCTGGAGGCGCTGCCGGCCATGGTCCGCGACGTCGACGAGGCGGTGCGCCGCGCGGTGGCCTACCGCCTGCCGCGCGAGCAGCTGCACCTGTTGATGCAGGACGAGGACCGCGAGGTGCGCATCACCGTGGCCGACCGCCTGCCGCTGGAACAGCTCGAGCAGATGGCCGCCGACCGCGACTACCTGGTGCGCGCCTACGTGGTGCAGCGCATCGCCCCGGGCCGGCTGTTCCGCTTCATCCGCGACGAGGACCGCCAGGTGCGCAAGCTGGTCGCCAGGCGCCTGCCGGAGATCAGCCTCGGCCTGATGAGCCAGGACCCCGAACCGGAAATCCGCCGCATCGTCGCCTCGCGCCTGCACGGCGACGACGTGCTGCCGATGCTCCACGACCCCGACTGGACCGTGCGCCTGGCGGCGGTGGAAAACGCCCCGCTGGCGGCGCTGCGCACGCTGGACGAGCAGGACCCGGAGGTGCGGGCGGCGATCGGGGAGCGGTTGGGGTAGGGGGCCCCGGGCGCAGCTTTGCCTTGCCGCAGGCCCGCAGCCTGCCTGAGCACCGAGCGCGCTGGCACGCTGGCGGCTATCATCGCCACCTTCACGACCAACCTAGGTGATATCCGATGTCCCTGAGCGCAGAGCAATTCGCCGAGTACCAGGCCTTCGCCGAGCAACTGGCCGATGCCGCGGCCACCGCCATCGCCCCTCACTTCCGCGCCCCGCTGGCGGTGGAGGACAAGGGCGGTCGGTTGTACGACCCGGTCACCGCGGCCGACAAGGCCGCCGAGCGGGCCATGCGCGAACTGATCCGCGCGCGCTATCCCGAGCACGGCATCCTCGGCGAGGAAGAAGACGCCGTGATCGGCAGCAGCCCGCTGACCTGGGTGCTCGATCCCATCGACGGCACCCGCGCCTTCATCACCGGCCTGCCGCTGTGGGGCACGCTGATCGCCCTCAACGACGGCCAGCGCCCGCTGCTCGGGGTGATGAACCAGCCGTTCACCGGCGAGCGCTACGTCGGCACGCCGGCCGGCGCCTGGCGCAACGGCGCACCGCTGAAGACCCGCGCCTGCGCCAGCCTGTCCAGCGCCCGGCTGATGTGCACCACCCCGGACATGTTCGACACCCCGGCGCGGCGCCAGGCCTTCGACGCGGTGGCAGCCCAGGCCCAGCTGCTGCGTTTCGGCGGCGACTGCTACGCCTACTGCATGCTCGCCTCGGGCTTCGTCGACGCCATCGTCGAGGCCAGCCTGCAGCCCTACGACATCCAGGCGCTGATGCCCATCGTCGAGGGCGCCGGCGGCGTGGTGACCGCCTGGGACGGCGGCTCGGCGCAGAACGGCGGTGCGGTGATCGCCTGCGGCGACCCGCAACTGCATGCCCAACTGGTCGAGCTGCTGCGTCACGCCGCCTGAGGCGCGCGGCTGCCACTCTTTGATCGCTCCCACGCTCCGCGTCCGTTTCGGTGACGCCGAGCGTCACGGGCTGCGTTCCCACGCGGAGCGTGGGAACGATCAATTCCTGCATTGGCAACCGGACCGCAAGGGCTGCTCCGGTTGTTTTTTGTTTATGCGCTGCGATAACCTCGCTGACTATTGGATACCCCCGCAAGCAAGGGATTTGCAGTCATGGCGTATAAGCTGCCTTCACACCCAGAGTCTTCCCTGCGGCCGCATTCCAGAGCGGTTCCTTTCTCCTGCTTGGGGATGTTATCCACCAACCCCGTTCGGGGTGTTATGCACCAGTTGGTGTATATTTATAGTTATGCACACCAAGGAATCAGCGTGCGCACAACACTAGTTTTCATCCTGACAGTAATTTTCACCAACTTTTCTCTTGCTGACTCACAAAATCTGAGATCAGAAGAGAGAGAGTGCGGCGAACATATGTCTTATAAACAAATATCCGGCTGTTTCTCCACCCTTAACAGAAAAGCGGACAAAGAGCTAAATTACCAATACTCAAAATTGAGTAATTCTCTTGACCTTGAGAATAGAAAAAACTTAGTAGCCGCACAGCGGCTATGGGTAAAATTCCGAGACGCTGACTGTACTTTTTACGAGCCACGAAAGGAAAGCGACAATCTAGTTTCTTCCAGTCACAGCATCTGCCTTACACGCAGAACACTTGACAGGCTTGAGCAGTTAGAAAGCTACAATTTCAGAAAAGGCTGTAACGGCTGTGCGTGGTAGTGCGCATAACAATTGGTATATGGACTCTCCCCACAAGTAGTGAGCAAAGCATTTCCAACCCTGTCGTCAGTGCGGTTGCATTCGTATATCCGGCCTTCGCTGGGCGTTGCCGCCCGGGCCACTCTGTAGTTCGCG
>NZ_SSTC01000172.1 GCF_004801855.1 Pseudomonas sp. A-1
CAAGAAGTTTTGCTGCAATGGTCACCCTGGCTTGCACGCTGCGGTGCCTACGGCAGTACTTTTCGTACAGAACCTAGACGGCATGCGCGCCGGCTGCCGGCCGCGCAGAAAAAACGCCGGCCTGCGCGAGGCAGGCCGGCGTCGGGATCGGCCGGGGGCGGGGCTCAGCGCTCGAGGCGGCGCACGCCCTCGGTGGTGCCGAGCAGCAGCAGGTCGGCCGGGCGGGCGGCGAACAGGCCGTTGGTGACCACGCCGACGATGTTGTTGATCTCGCGCTCCAGAGCCACCGCATCGGTGATGTACAGGTTGTGCACGTCGAGGATGATGTTGCCGTTGTCGGTGACGAAGCCCTCGCGGTACACCGGGTCGCCGCCCAGCTTGACCAGCTCGCGGGCCACGTGGCTGCGCGCCATCGGCAGCACCTCGACCGGCAGCGGGTAGGCGCCGAGACGCTCGACCAGCTTGCTCTGGTCGGCGATGCACACGAAGGTGCGCGCCACCGCCGCGACTATCTTCTCGCGGGTCAGCGCGCCGCCGCCGCCCTTGACCAGCTGCAGCCGGGCGTCGGCCTCGTCGGCGCCGTCGACGTAGAACTCCAGCTCGGCGATGCCGTTGAGGTCGTAGACCGGGATGCCGTGGCTCTTCAGACGCGCGGCGGTGGCCTCGGAGCTGGCCACGGCGCCGTCGAAGTCGTGGCGGATCCTGGCCAGGGCGTCGATGAAGCAGTTGGCGGTGGAGCCGGTGCCGACGCCGACGATGCTCTTGCCATCGAGACGCGGGCGAATGAAGTCGACGGCGGCCTGGGCGACTGCCTGCTTGAGCTGATCCTGGGTCATGACGGATTCCGCGAAGAAGGAGGGAGAAAACGGCCGGCATTATAGCGCCAAGCCGCGCAAAGTGCGGCCTTTGCCTTGGCCGTCCGGCGCGCGCAGGAGTAGACTCGGGCCCATTGTGCCAGCCCGCCTGCGAACCCTTCCGATGCTCGAACAGTACGTCAAGAAGATCCTCACCTCGCCCGTCTACGACGTGGCGGTGGAAACTCCCCTGCAACCGGCGCGCAGCCTCTCCGAGCGGCTGAACAACCAGATCCTGCTCAAGCGCGAGGACCTGCAGCCGGTGTTCTCCTTCAAGATCCGCGGGGCCTACCACAAGGCCGCGCTGCTCAGCGAGGAGGAGAAGGCGCGCGGGGTGATCGCCGCCTCCGCCGGCAACCACGCCCAGGGCCTGGCCCTGGCGGCGAAGAAGCTCGGCATCAAGGCGGTGATCGTCATGCCCAGGACCACCCCGGACATCAAGGTGCAGGCGGTGCGCGCCCGCGGCGCGCGGGTGGTGCTGCACGGCGAGGCCTTCCCCGAAGCGCTGGCGCACTGCCTGAAGCTGGTCGAGGAGAAGGGCTACACCTTCGTGCATCCCTACGATGATCCGGAGGTGATCGCCGGGCAAGGCACCGTGGCCATGGAGATCCTCCGCCAGCAGCCGGGGCGCCTGGACGCGATCTTCGTGCCGGTCGGCGGCGGCGGCCTGATCGCCGGCATCGCCGCCTACGTCAAGTACCTGCGCCCGGACATCAAGGTGATCGGCGTCGAGCCCGAGGAGTCCGACTGCCTGCGCGCCGCCATGGCCGCCGGCGAGCGCGTGGTGCTCAGCCAAGTCGGCCTGTTCGCCGATGGCGTGGCGGTGGCGCAGATCGGCGCCGAAACCTTCCGCATCTGCCGCGAGCACGTCGACGAGGTGGTCACCGTGACCACCGACGAGATCTGCGCGGCGATGAAGGACATCTACGACGACACCCGCTCGATCACCGAGCCGGCCGGCGCCCTCGGCGTGGCCGGGATCAAGCGCTACGTGCAGCGCGAGGGCGTCAGCGGGCAGACCCTGGTGGCCATCGATTCCGGCGCCAACGTCAACTTCGACCGCCTGCGCTACGTCGCCGAGCGCGCCGAGCTGGGCGAGCAGCGCGAGGCGATCATCGCCGTGACCATCCCGGAGAAGCCGGGCAGCTTCAAGGCGTTCTGCCAGGCGCTGGGCAAGCGCTCGATCACCGAGTTCAACTACCGCTTCAACCGCCCGGACCAGGCGCACATCTTCGTCGGCGTGCAGACCCACCCGGAGAACGACCCGCGCGAGCAGCTGGTCGCCGGCCTGCGCGAGCAGGGCTTCCCGGTGCTCGACCTGACCGACAGCGAGCTGGCCAAGCTGCACATCCGTCACATGGTCGGCGGCCACGCCCCGGGTGCGGAAAACGAGCGGGTCTACCGCTTCGAGTTCCCCGAGCGCCCCGGCGCGCTGTTCAACTTCCTCAACAAGCTGGGCGGGCGCTGGAACATCTCGATGTTCCACTACCGCAACCACGGCGCCGCCGACGGCCGCGTGCTGGTCGGCATGCAGGTGCCGGACGCCGACCTGGCGCTGCTCACCGAGGCGCTGGACGGCATCGGCTATCCGTACTGGTGCGCCAGCGACGACCCGGCCTACCGCCTGTTCCTCGGCTGACGCCGCGCACGATCACAGGGAGGTGATCGCCATGCCCCACCAGCCCCACTCGCCGCCCCGGAGGGCACGCTGATGCGCATCCTGCTGGTCGGCGCCGGCGGCTTCCTCGGCCGCCACCTGCATGTCGCGCTGCGCGCGGCCGGCCACCAGGTCCTCGCCACGGCGCGCCAGCCCGATCCGGCCGCCAGCGGCGACTGGCTGGTGCTGGACCTGGCCGAGCTGGCCCGCGACCCGCGCAGCTTCGCCTGGCCGGAGGGCATCGAGCTGGTGATCAATGCCGCCGGCCTGCTGTCCAGCGACCGCACGCAGCTGGACGAGGTGCAGCACCTCGGCGCCTGCGCGCTGTTCGAGCTGGCCGCCGCCTATGGCGCACGGGTGCTGCAGATCTCCGCCCTCGGCGCCGAGGACGGCCCCGACACCGCCTTCCTCGCCAGCAAGGCCGCCGCCGAACGCCACCTGCTCGGCCTCGGCATCCCCGCCGTGGTGCTGCGCCCCTCGCTGGTGCTCGGCCCCGGCGCGGCCAGCAGCCGCTGGCTGCAGCGCCTGTCGCCCTGGCCGTGGACGCCGCTGCTGGACAACCGCGCGCGCCTGCAGCCGCTGCACGTCGACGACCTGTGCGCCGCGGTGCTCGCCCTGCTGGCCAGCTGGCCGGCGCAGCCGTGCAGCCTGGCGCTGGTCGGCCCCGAGGCGCTGACCATGGGCCAGATCGTCGAACGCCTGCGCGCCGCCCAGGGCTGGGGGCCGGGGCGCTACTGGACGCTGCCGCGCCCGCTGGCCGCCCTCGGCGCGCTGCTC
>NZ_SSTC01000173.1 GCF_004801855.1 Pseudomonas sp. A-1
CCCGGGCCGCGGCGCGGTCCGGCCAGCGTTCGCGGCGGCCGCGCGCCTGGCGCACCAGCGCGCGGCGCTCGTGCAGGCCGAGCAGCTCGGACAGCGCCATCACTCCGATCATCGCCGGCGGAAACAGCACCGGATCGAGCAGCACCGCGCGCTGGAACAGCGCCGGCTCGCCGGCGAGGATCAGGCCGCTCAGCACGCCGCCGAAGCTGTGCCCGCAGGCCAGGCGCGGCACCGCGCCGAAGCGGCCGAGGCCGGCGCGCAAGGCCTCCACCGCCAGCTCGGCGCTGCGGTTCCAGCCGTGGAAGCGTCCGCCGTGGTCGCTGTCGCCGTGGCCCTGAGCGTCGCACAGCCAGAGGTCGAAGTCGCGCGCCAGCAGGGCCAGCAGCGGCTCGTAGGCGCGGCAGCAGAAGCCGTTGCCGTGCAGGAAGTGCAGCAGCGGCTTGCCCGAGGGCTCGCTGTGCCAGCCGCGCAGGGTGAAGCCGGCCGAGCTGGGGTGGGACCAGGGATGCAGGTGCATGGCGAAGCTCCGGTCAGGCCAGCGTCGCCAGCAGCAGCGGCAGGCTGACGGCGGCGAGCAGGGTCTGCAGGGTGATGATGCCGGCCATCAGGTGGCCGTCGCCGCCGAGCTGGCGGGTCAGCGTGTAGGCGGTGGGCGCGGTGGGCAGGGCGAAGAACAGCACCAGCAGGCTGCTCTCCAGCGCCGGCAGGGCCAGCAGCTGCGCCACGGCGAAGGCCAGCAGCGGCATCAGCAGCAGGCGCGCGGCGCAGTTGCCGAGCAGCGCCGGCCCCTCGCCGCGCAGCTCCTGCGGGCGCAGCGCGGCGCCGACGCAGAGCAGGCCGAGCGGCAGGCTGGCGGCGGCGAGCAGGCCGAGCAGGCGCTCCGTGCCGCCGGGCAGGCCGATGCCGCCCAGGTTGAGCAGGGCGCCGCCCAGACAGGCGAGGATCAGCGGGTTCCGGGCGATCGGCAGCAGCAGGCTGCGCGCGCTGACGCCGCGCTCGGCGCTCAGCGCCCACACCGACAGCACGTTCACCGCCGGCACCATCAGCGCCAGCATCAGCGCCGCCAGGGTCAGTCCTTCCGCGCCGTACAGGCTGCCCACCGTGGCCAGGCCCAGGTAGGTGTTGAAGCGCAGCGTGCCCTGGACGATGGCGCCGAAGCGCGCCGCCGGCCAGCCGCGCCAGCGGCGCAGGGCGAGCAGGCCGAGCCAGCCGGCGGCCAGGCCGAGCAGCACCGCCAGCGCCAGGCGCGGCAGCGCCGGGTTGTCCAGCGGCGCGCGGGCCAGGCTGCCGAGCAGCAGGGCGGGGAACAGCACGAAGTAGTTGAGGCGCTCGGCGCCTGGCCAGAAGGCCTCGCCGGGGAAGTCGGCACGGCGCAGCAGGTGGCCGGCGACGATCAGGGCGAACAGCGGCCAGAGGGCGAGCAGCAGGGGCGACATGGCGGCTCCGTTGCAGGGCGGCGCACGCCGCAGGTCCGACGGGAGGAGTCGGCAGTCTAGCGGCAAACGCCGCCGTCAGGGCAGCTGCAGGCCGCCACCGGCCTTGTGCAGCGCGCGCAGCCGGTCGCCGATCTGGCGCACGTTGACCTCGCCGTCATCCAGTTCGCGGCGCCGCGCAGGCTCGAGCAGGGCCAGCAGCTGCGTGTCGAGCTGATCGCTGAGCTGGCGCAGCTCGGCCTGGCGCATCCCGCTTTCCTGCTCCAGGCGCTGCCATTCGCCGGGCTGCGGCAGGCCGTAGCCGCCGTCGAGCAGCTCGGCCGGGCGGCTGAGGAAGCCGCTGCCGGCCAGCAGCCGCTCGAGGGTGCGGTCGGCCGCGGCGTTGCTCTGGCCACGCTGGCGGCGGCCGAGGTAGGCCCGCTTGAGGTCGTCCTGGGCCAGCTGCAGCTGGCGGCGCCGGGCGGCCTGCTCGAGCAGCAGCAGGGCGGCGCTGGCGCGCAGGTCGGCGCTGGCGAAGTGGCCGCGCCGTGCGGCGGCCGGCAGGCCCAGCCAGTCCTCCACCGTGGCCTGCGGCAGGGCCAGGCGTTCGTGGGCGACGGCGAACATCGCCTGGTAGCGTTCGCGGAAGGAGTCGAAGCGGTAGCCCAGGCGCAGCGCCTCGCGCGGATCGGCGAGCACGCTGCGCTCAAGCAGGCCGCGCGCCTCGAGCAGCTCGAGCAGGCCGCTGGGGGTGATGCTGTCGAGGTCGGCCAGGCGCGGGTCGGCGCTGCCGCTCCTGAGCAGCTTGAGGGTCTCCACCGCGCAGTTGTTGCTGAGGAACCAGTAGTCGCCGTCGTGGCTCCAGTGCAGCTCGGCGGCGCGCTCGGCCAGCGTGCGGATCTGCGCGCGCGACAGCCCGAGCGGCAGCGAGGCGAGGCTGCGCAGTTCGGTCTTGGTGTATTCGTCGATCACCTGGCCGAGCGGCAGGACGAACAGCCGCGAGGGATAGGCGCCGGTCAGGCCGTCCCAGCTGGACAGCTGCACATCGCCGACGAAGGCGCGGAACGACAGCACCAGGTGCCGGTCGAGGTCGAGCCGGCAATCCGGGCCGCGCGGCCGGCCGGGGGCGCACACCACTAGGCGCAGCATGCTGTGGCCCCAGCGGCTGACCCAGTTGTCGTTGGCTTCGGCGAACAGGTAGTCGACCGCGTAGATGCGCTCGGGGTCGAGGCGTGCCAGCGGCTGGCGGGCGAAGTCGCTGCCGGCGTTGAGGTAGGCCAGCTCGCCGGCGCAGTCGGCTGCCGGCGGCGCCCAGGCGAAGTGGCTGCGCAGGTGGCGGTACAGGCCCGGTCGCCGGCAGGCGTACTGCGGGTCGAGGAGGAAGTACTCCATATTCACTGCGACGAACTCGCGCGGGTTGCTCAGCTCGTAGGCGTCCGGGCTGCGCAGCTCCTGCGGGTTGTCCGCTTCGCGGGCGCCGCGCTGGCCGACGCGCTGCGCCCAGCCGGCCAGGTCGAGCAGGTGCGGGTCGTCGGAGAGGGTGAAGCGTCGCTCGCTCTGCCCGCGGCATTCGCCCGGCAGGCCGATGTCGCCCTGACTGCGGGCCTGCTGCCGGCAGCGGCGGATCAGCCGCGCCTCGTCGGCCGGCCAGGCGCGCGCGCGGTCGTAGAGGTGGGTCAGCTCGTGGAGCAGGGTGGCCAGCAGTTCGCGGCGCAGGGTGCCGTGCGGGCGGCCGGTCGCCGTGCGCGCGGCGCTGCCGTCGGCCAGCGCCGGCAGCAGGCG
>NZ_SSTC01000174.1 GCF_004801855.1 Pseudomonas sp. A-1
CTCCTCGCCGGGCAGCGCCAGTCCCGCCACCTCGACGCGGATGCGCCCCTGGCCGAGGCCGCCTTCGGCGCGCACCGGGATGCGCAGGGTGGCGCGCTGGCCGGCGGCCAGCTGCAGCTCCGCCGCGGCGTCCCCCAGCAGGCGCAGCTGCCCCTCGGCGTCCAGGCGCACGGCGAGGGTCTGCGCGCTGCCGGAGCGGTTGTCCAGGTCCAGGGCCAGCGTGGTCTCGTCGCCGCCGGCGAGGAAACGCGGCATGGCCAGCTCGGCGACCAGCGGTGCGGCCACCACCGTCTTCGCCTCGGCCATGCCGTAGCGCTCGTCGCTCCAGGCCTGCGCCATCAGGCGCAGCTCGCCGTTGAAGTCGGGAATGTCCAGGCTGACCTCGCCCTCGCCCTGATCGTCCAGAGCCAGCGCCTCGCTCTGCCGGGCGACGATCAGCACGCCGGTTTCCGGGCGCTTGCCGCCGGCCTCCAGCCCGGCGTCGCCGCCGTAGGCCAGGCTGGCGAGCCGGCCGCGGCCGGCCTCGATCAACTGGCCGTAGACGTCGAACTGGTCGGCGCCGTAGGCCTTGCGGCCGAAGAAGGCGGCGAAGGGATCGGGCGTGGCGTACTCGGTGATGTTGAGGATGCCCACGTCCACTGCGGCGACCAGCACGTGCGCCCGGGCGGGAATGCTGCCGTCGGCGTTGCGCGCGCGCACCCTGACCGTGAGCGGCTGGCCGGGACGCATCCGCTCGGGCGCCTTCAGGCTGAGCGCCAGCTTGCGCGGGGCGCGCTCGAGCGGCAGGTGCAGCAGGCCGACCGCCCGCTTGGGGGTGACCTGCGCCTTGCGCTCGCCGGGACGCACCACCTGGGCGCTCAGGTACAGGTCGTGGCGCAGCCAGTCGCTGGCGATGGGCACCTCGAAGGTCTTGCCCTCGGCCGGCACCTCGATCTCCTGCCACCACAGCGGACCGTCGGCGGACTCCACCAGCAGGTAGCCGTTGCCGGCGGCCGGCGGGGTGACCGTGACCCGGGCGGTGTCGCCCGCGCCGTAGGCCGGCCTGTCCAGCGCCAGCTTGACCTGGTCCGGGCGCACCGCGCCGCCCTCGGCGTTGTCCTGCCAGCGGTAGCCGGCCCAGAAGCGCAGGCTGCTGCGCAGGCCGCTGGCGTTGTCCACCAGTTCGACGCGGTAGGGCCCCCACTCCACCGGGAAGCTCACCTTGGCGGTGCCACCGGCCGGGATGCTGAGCGGCTCCTCGCTGAGGGTGAGGAATTTCTCGGTGAAGTCGTGGCTCCAGCCGTCGCTCTCGGAAAAGCTCCAGAAGTAGTCGCGCCGCTCGCGCACCAGGCGCACGCTGAGGTTGTCGGCGGCCAGCTTGTTGCCGGCCGCGTCGGCCACCAGCAGCTCGAACTCGGCCTGGCCGTCGGCATCCACCTCCTCGCCGTCGAACAGCGCGCGCAGGCCCGGCAGGCGTTCGCCCGGCCAGACCGGCTGCTCCAGCCGGCGGGTGACCGGGCGGCCGCCGGACTCCTGCAGGCTGGCCTGGAGGATCAGGCGCAGCGGCGAGCGCGCCTCGCTCCAGCGGTTCTCCACGCGGATCGACGCCCGCCCCTCGCCATCCAGGGTCAGCTCCTCCAGCTCCTGCTGCTGGCTGAGATCGGCCTCGGTGATGTCGCCGAACTGGTAGCCCGGCAGATTCGCCACCGCCTCGCGCAGCGGGCGCACGTAGAGCTGGCCGGACAGGCGATTGCCGGCAGCCGGCGCGCCGTACAGGTAGCGGCTGCTGACGGCGAACTCGACCTGCGCGTCCGGCGCCAGAGGCCGCTCGCTGCCGGCCAGCTCCAGGGCCAGACGCTCGGGGAGGAAATCCTCGACCAGGAACTCGTGGAGTTGCGGCTCGCCGGCGCCGAGGTCGAGGCGCAGCTGCCAGCGTCCGGTGGGCGCCTGCTCGGCCAGCTCGAGGCGGTACTGGTAGAGGCCGGCGGCGTCGGCGTTCCAGACGAAGCGGCGGCTGGTCTGCCCGTCCGGGCGGCGCACCTCGACGCTCACCGGCTGGGCCGCGATCGCGCGGCCGTCGGCGTCGCGCAGCAGGGCGTTGAGCAGCACGGTCTCGCCCGGCCGGTAGAGATCGCGCGGGCCGAACACGAAGAACTGCAGCGGCTGCGCGCGGGGCCCGGCGATGGTGAATTCCGCCAGGTCCAGCGCCGCGCCGTCCAGGCGCAGCAGGCTGGTCTGCGCGCCCTGGCGGGCCAGCAGCAGGCGGGCCTTGGCCGGCAGCGGCAACTGGGCGTGGCCGCGCGCGTCGGTCTCGCCGCCGGCGAGCAGCGCGCCGTTGCCGTCGAGCAGCTCCAGCGTCACCCCGGCCCGGGCCTTGCCGCCCTCCAGTGCCTGGGTGAATACGTCCAGGCGGTCGCGGTAGCGGTGCGCGGACAGGCCGATGTCGCTGAGGGTGAACAGCGTCGCCGGCAGCGTATGGGCGTAGCGGCCGGCCTCGCGCATCACCGCCAGGTACACCCCCGGCTGCTTGAACGGCTCGAGGCCGGCGATCGGCAGCAGCAGCGTCTCGCGGGTGTTGCGCGCCGACTTGAGGTCGAAGCGGCCGCCGTAGACCAGCTCGGCCATCGGCAGCAGCTCCTCCGCCTCCCAGACGTCGAGGCTGCTGCTGCGTCCCCAGCGCGCCAGGAAGGCCGGCAGCGCCTGCGGACGGATGCGGAAGAACTCGACGTTGACCCGCTCGACGTTCAGCGCGAGCACCGGCAGGCCCTCGGCCAGGCGGGTCGGCAGCAGCGAGCCGCGGCTGGCGAAGCCGACGCTGGGCTGCAGGTCGCGGGTCTCCAGGCGGCTGACGTGCTCGCGGGCCAGTTGCGCGCCGTTCACCGCGCGCAGGCCGGCATCCACGGTCAGCACCAGCTTGCGCTGCGGCTCCAGGTGGCGCAGGCGCAGCTCGCTGAGGTTGTCGGTGAGCTCCCAGGCGCCATCCACCTTGCCGTCCTTGCTGTCGACCAGGTGCAGGCGCTCGGCGAACGGCTGGTCGGGATCGAGGGGCACGGAGAAGGTCACCGACAGCGCGCTGGCGCCGTCCAGCTGCACCTCGGAGACATCCACCACGCTCAGCTCGCGACCGGCATGCCGTGCGGCCAGCGCGGCGCGATCCGGCGGCGCGGCCGCCTGGCGCTCGGCCGCCGGCGTGGCGGC
>NZ_SSTC01000018.1 GCF_004801855.1 Pseudomonas sp. A-1
GAAGACCTGTTGCCATAGCGCATCCTCCTGGTGAGGGTTCAAGAATGCACCATGACTTCCTGGGACTGCACACCTAGAAGGCATTGCCCCTCCTGCGGTAGAAATGGGCTGCAACCGATGAAGCAATGACGCAACCCCAAAATACCCAAAATGAAAGCAAGCTATAAAACGGGGTTGCGATGTAGGGATGGTTCTCGGTGTAACTACATTGCCATGAGGAATAGTCGAAACTGCCACCATGATCTAAGCATGCATCAGGGGCAAATGCTTGCCCTAGGAAATACCAAAACGCCACAAGGCTCGGTAGAAAAATGAGCCCTGTTGTGATTACTGAGCGCGGGGAGAATCTCATGGCTTCTAACGTTTGGTTAAGGGGCGGGCTTTAGCCCGTCCCAGTGAGCGAAGCGAACGGTTTGAACCACTAGTTAGGGATGAACTACAGATCTTCGTGAATTTTTCTTGAAAATAAATTGAATTTTATTTCGTTTTGAATGCAGATTCTTTTATCTATTGTGTTCATGAAGAAGGCGTTATTTCCGAATTTCTCAAGATAGACCCAGTCTCTTATCCCGCCTTTTTCGCAGAGATCTTTTTGCTCTAAGTAATGCACATTTCCTGCGCCGTTAAATATGGTTTTACCATCAGTGTAGCCGGTGGCTAAAGCCATAGAGATTTGGGCGAGGCCAACTGCACATACGATTAAATAAATATTGTTGCGCTCGAAAATTATGCGGAATGCCAAAATTAGCGAGAACAATATGAATAGAGAGCAAAATACTAATATGCTTTTTTCGTTGTCAAAGTGGAAATCGAATTTAGAGAAAGCCTCAAATGCCTTGAGTATTTCTTTTGCCCCGATGACGTAATGAAGCAGCATAATTATTACTATGCTGTAAAAGGGCGATTTCAAAGGGCTTTTTGAGTTTGTTTCTGCTTGAGCAATGAATAGCAATATAAAAGGTGCAAATAGAGCAAGAAGTCTATTGAGCGGGGCGGTGAGCAGGTCTATTGCACCAAGATAAGGAAATATATTGAATCCGAGCGGACGCCAAAATGCAAATATGTATGCAGCGCCTAATGCAATAGCATACCCATAAAGTAGTAGTCCGTGGCTTAGCTGTTCTGTGCTTTTCAAATGATGCGGACCTTTATCCCTAACTATAAATAGACACCGGATGGTGCATAACACCCCAGACGGGATTGGTGGATAACATTCCTTGTCATTTCTGCTTTCCCTGCCTACGCTGCGGGTTCCGCGGTCAGGATGACCGCTTCGGGGAGTTATACACCATGGATGGCAAGCCCAGGCTGCTCGACCAGATGCGTGAGCGGATTCGTGTCAAACACTACTCCATTCGCACCGAGAAGGTCTATTGCGAGTGGGTGAAGCAGTTCATACGTTTCCACCAGTACCGCCATCCCGTGGAGATGGGCGCTCCGGAAGTGGAGGTGTTTCTGACCGATCTGGCCGTGCTGAGTCCCCTGGACCGTCCCTGAGCCCGCTCACCCGCACTTGCTGTGCCCGCAGTTCAGGCAGGTGGCGCAGCCTTCCAGCTTGACCACCGCCTGGGTGTGGCAGTGGCCGCACAGTTGCGCGCCGGGGGGGAAGCCTTCGCCGGGTTCCAGCGCGGCGGCGCCCTGGCTGGCTTCCCAGGCGGCGCGGCGTTCGGCCAGGTAGCGCTGCTGCGCCGCGTCCGGGGTCTGCTCGCGGAGCATGCCGATGGCGATCAGGTGGCGCTCCAGCACTGCGCCGATCTCGGCGACTATCGACGGCATGTACACGCCGCCCTTCTTCAGGTAGCCGCCGCGCGGGTCGAACACCGCCTTGAGTTCCTCGACCAGGAAGGTGCAGTCGCCGCCCTTGCGCAGCACCGCGGACATTATGCGGGTGAGGGCGACTATCCATTGGAAGTGGTCCATGTTCTTCGAGTTGATGAAGATCTCGAAGGGCCGGCGCTGCTCGAAGGGCGTGCCGGCGTTGAGCAGGATGTCGTTGATGGTCACGTAGAGGGCGTGCTCGAACAGCGGCGACTTGATCTTGTAGGTGGTGCCGGTCAGCACTTCCGGGCGCTGCAGGCTTTCGTCGAGCTGCACCGGGGCTCCGGGCGTTTCGGCGGGGCGCTGGCCTTGGGCGACCACCTGGAAGCTCTTGATGCGCTGGTCGATCTTCACGGTCATGGGCGTTCTCCCGGAGTGGGCATCCGCTGCGCGCGGCGCACCCTGCGGAGGGGTCAATACTTGCCGTAATAGCCTTCCTTGAGCGCGTCGAACAGGTTGGCGGCGGTGTTCACCTCGCCGTCGTACTCGACCAGCTCGTTGCCGCGCAGCTCCACCACGCTGCCGTCCTCCAGCTCGAAGCGGTACAGGGTGTTCGCGAGGTCCGTCTCGCGCACCAGCACGCCCTGGAAGGCGGCGGGGTTGAAGCGGAAGGTGGTGCAGCCCTTGAGGCCCTGGCGCCAGGCGTAGCGGTAGATGTCCTTGAACGCCTCGAAGGGGTAGTCGCTGGGCACGTTGGCGGTCTTGGAGATCGACGAGTCGACCCACTTCTGCGCCGCGGCCTGCATGTCGACGTGCTGGGTCGGGCCGATGTCGTCGGCGCCGACGAACCACTCCGGCAGGCCGCGGTCCGGGTCGGCCTGTGGATCGACCAGCGCGCGGTAGGCCAGCAGTTCGTAGCTGAGCACCTCGACCTGTTCCTTGGCCTTGCGCCCGGGGCGCACCAGGTTGCGCACGTAGCGGTGGGCGAAGCTCGGTTCGATGCCGTTGGAGGCGTTGTTGGCCAGGCTCAGGCTGATGGTGCCGGTGGGCGCGATGGAGCTGTGGTGGGTGAAGCGCGCGCCGGTTTCGGCCAGCGCGGCGACCAGTTCGGGGGCGATCTCGGCGAGGCGCTGCATGTAGCGTGAGTAGCGTGCGTGCAGCACACGGCCCGGCAGCCTGTCGCCCAGCCGGTAGCCGTCGCTGGCCAGCTCCGGGCGCTGGCGCAGCATCTGCGCGGTGACCTCGAACTCCTGCGCCAGCAGCGGCGCCGGGCCTTTCTCCCTGGCCAGCTCCAGCGCCGTCTGCCAGCCGACCAGGGCCAGTTCGCGGGCCACGTCCTCGGTGAAGCGGCAGGCCTCGGCGCTGCCGTAGCGCAGGCGCAGCATGGCCAGCGCCGAGCCGAGGCCGAGGAAGCCCATGCCGTGGCGGCGCTTGGCGAGGATCTCGCGGCGCTGCGTCTCCAGCGGCAGGTTGGCGAGTTCCACCACGTCGTCGAGCAGGCGGGTGAAGATGGCCACCACCTGGCGGAAGCGCTCCCAGTCGAAGCGCGCGTCGATGCCGAACGGCGCCTCGACGAAGCGGGTGAGGTTGACCGAGCCGAGCAGACAGGCGCCGTAGGGCGGCAGGGGCTGCTCGCCGCACGGGTTGGTCGCGCGGATCTCCTCGCACCACCAGTTGTTGTTGAGCTGGTTGACCCGGTCGACGAGGATGAAGCCGGGCTCGGCATAGTCGTAGGTGGAGGCCATCAGCATGTCCCACAGGTGGCGGGCGCGCACCTTGCCGTAGACCCGGCAGGCCACCTTGCCGTCCTCGCGCACCCGGTAGCCCTCGCGCAGCGGCCAGTCGCGCCAGAGCACCTGGTCGGGGTTGGCCAGGTCCAGCCGGTCGACCTCGCGCGGGTGCAGCGGGAACACCAGCGGCCAGTCGGCGTCGTTCTCCACCGCCTGCATGAAGTCGTCGCCGATCAGCAGGCTGAGGTTGAACTGGCGCAGACGGCCGTCCTCGCGCTTGGCGCGGATGAACTCGCGCACGTCCGGGTGGGCGATGTCGAAGGTGGCCATCTGCGCGCCGCGCCGCCCGCCGGCGGAGCTGACGGTGAAGCACATCCGGTCGAAGATATCCATGAACGACAGCGGCCCGCTGGTGCGCGCGCCGGCGCCGGCGACCAGCGCGCCGCGCGGGCGCAGGGTGGAGAACTCGTAGCCGATGCCGCAGTTGTGGATGACCATCAGGCCGTTCTCGCCTGCCAGATAGTTGTGATGCTGCTCGACGGTGAAGTCATGAAAGGTTTCGCCGATGTCCAGATTGCGGCGGATGCTCTCCACCGGACGCAGGATGCGCGCGAAGTCGATCAGTTCGCGCAGTTGCGGAAATCGCTGGCTCCAGCGATCGAGCCAGATACGGCTGACGATGTCCTTGCGGTGGTAGCCGTGATGGAAACCGAGCGTCTGCCGCTCCCGACAGTCGAGGCGTTCCGCTTCGGCGCTCAGCGCTGCGCCAAGTCGGACCGGCAGGCGATAGCGATCGTATTGCCCCGACTGGCTGGCCTGCTCGGTGATACGGCTGCGCTTGCTGCTGTCGGCCATGAACTCGGCGACCCTGGCGAGAAAGGCCGAATCGGAGATCTTCAGCAGCGCTCCCCCGCTGTCGCGGATGACATGACCGTTGTGGAGGTGTTCGCGGGGTTTGCGCCGCGAGATGCCTCCCGGCACGCCGAACAGTGCCAGCAGTCCTTGCAGTTGTGCGGCAAAGGCCTGGCTCTGCATGGCGATGGTCACGCTGCCCCGCTCGCGGCTGACCGTTCCGTCCGTGTCGATCAGGCCGGCCAGGAACGGCAGGAAGCTCCGTTCGGGGTGAGACATCACCCATGCCGGTACCCGCAGGGTGGCGCTTTTCGGGCCGACCTGCCCGTCGATCAGGTTAATGGCTCTGCTGGCCGCAAAGCTGGCCACGGTGTAGCTCCAGACCGGCGTGCCGTTCCGCGTGGTCGTGGAGGCTACCTGCGCCTGCGCTCCGCAGAAGGCCTGGAAGAAGGCGGCGTACCGCTCGACGACTTCACGCTCTGCGGCAAGGATCTTGAAAACCAGACGTCTGCCGGCAGCGCAGGCCCTTTCGAGCCATGCCCGGCGGCTTTTCCGGTAGCGGAAGCGTTTCTCGCTGCAACTGCCGTCGCCCAGATGGGCGCCGGCAAACCAGGCCTGCAGCGCATGGCTACGGTCGGCTTCCCAGGCGAAGCGGTGGTGGACCAGGGCATCGTGCGCGTCGATCTCGTCCGCCCGCACATAGATCAGCCGATCATGGCGGTAGACCAGCACCGGATGGTGGATCGAGGTCTTCAGGCTGGCTCCGTTCGAGACGATCTCGATGTTCTCCGAACGGGACACCCGGAGGGTCAGATGTCGCTCGATGGCGCGCATTTCGAAACGGCCGGCATTGCGATCAAAGCAGAGCATGCGCGCATGGCGCTCATCGGCCGCGCGCCGGGCCGACACCACGCCATGCTCGGTGACGACCCAGGTGTCCGGAGAGACGCAGCCGGCCTTGAGGGTCAGGCCGGCCTCGTGCAGCTTGCCGAGGATGTCGTCCATGGAGTCATGGATGCTGCCGGACACCGTGCAGTTGACGGTCGAGGTGGCCGGCCGCTGCTGCTGCGCGCCGGCGTTGGCGACGATGCGCCCGGCAGGGATGGCGCCATTCTGCAGCGCCCAGAGGAACTGCGCGTACCAGTGCTCGCGCTGCTCGGGCGCCTCCACCTCGGCGACGGCGCGGGCCACCCGCCGCCAGGTGGCGTCGAGGTCGGCGTCCACCGGCGTGCCGTCGGCTTCGACAAGGCGGTACTTCTGCGCCCAGATGTCCAGGGCTGCGGCCTGCAGGGGGATGGCGGTCGCGCGTGGCGGCGTTGTGCCTGCGTGCCTGGCCATGGCGCCGAACCTCCGGTCGAAGCAAGGATGCTTTCACCTTAGCTGCAGGCCCGCAGCTGCGCCCGGATGTCGGTCGCGCGGTCGTCGCCGGGCAGGCAGCGCCGGGCGTGCTAGCGTTCTTCCAGTCAGCCCTCCGCACAGGTGATCCGCCGTGGACGAGTCGAACATGATCAGCGCCGGTACCGAAAAGGCCGGCCAGCTCTGGCAACTGGTCGCCGACTACGGCGCCGCCTTCGCGGTGAAGATCCTCGCCGCCATTGCCTTCTGGGTGGTCGGCCGCTGGCTGATCGGGGTCGCCGTCGGCCTGGTGCAACGCTCCCTGGGCGCGCAGCGGGTCGATCCGACCGTGCTGCGCTACCTCGGCTCGTTCATCACCGTCACCCTCAACATCCTGCTGGTGATCGGCATCCTCGGCTATTTCGGGGTGCAGACCACCACCTTCGCCGCGCTGATCGCCGCGGTCGGCCTGGCCATCGGCATGGCCTGGTCGGGGCTGCTGGCCAACCTCGCCGCCGGCGGCTTCATCATCGTCCTGCGCCCGTTCAAGGTCGGCGACTTCGTCAGCGCCGGTGGCGTGACCGGCACGGTCACCGAGATCGGCCTGTTCGCCACGGCGATCACCACCCCGGACAACGTGCTGACCCTGGTGGGCAACAACAAGATCTTCGGCGACAACATCCTCAACTACACGGCCAACCCGTTCCGTCGCGTCGAGCTCAAGGCCCAGCTGGCCGGCGCCGCCGACTGGCACGCCGCGGCGGCGCTGCTCAAGCAGCGCATCGCCGCCATCGACAACGTGCTGGCCACGCCTGCGGTGGACGTGGAGATCCTCGAGTTCAACCTGGTCGGTCCGGTGCTGGCGGTGCGCCCGTACTGCCACAACGACCACTACTGGCAGGTCTACTTCGACACCAATCGCGTCATCAAGGACGCCCTCGGCGAGGCCGGCTTCCCGGCACCGATGCCGGCGCAGACAGTCATCGTGCAGCAGTCCGGCGGCCCGCTTTGACAGGGGAGCGGGGCGAACCTACGCTGCTGTGGCATCGACTCGAGGCATGAGTGGTCCGGTCTGGCGCGTGCGCGACCAGGCCGGTGCAGGGGGCGAGACGGTGTGGCTGGGCGGTTTCCGCGCTCGCTGCGGGACGCCCGTTCGCGCAATCCCTGGACGGTGCGTGCCCGCTGCGGCATGGCCCGCCCGACCCGCGACGAGGAGCACCCGATGAAACCCCTTCTGCTTGCCCTGCTGGCCGCGCTGCCCGCCACGGTGGCCCAGGCCGCCGACCCCGAGGTTCCCTATCCCGCCGGATACCGCTACTGGCAGCATGTCAAGAGCATGGTGATCGAGCAGGGGCACCCGCTGTACGAGTCCTTCGGCGGCATCCACCACATCTATGCCAATGCCGCCGCCCTGGAGGGCTACAAGGCCGGCAAGTTTCCGGACGGCGCGGTCATCGTGTTCGATCTGCTGGAGGCCAGGCGTGCCGACAGCGCGGTCACCGAAGGATCGCGCAAGGTGGTCGGGGTGATGCACAAGGATGCCGGCAAGTACGCCGCCACCGGCGGCTGGGGCTTCGAGGGCTTCGCTGCCGGCGACCCGGCCCGGCGCGCGGTGGGCGCCAATGCGGCGAGCGCCTGCTACTCCTGCCACGCCCCCGAGAAGGCCCACGACTACGTGTTCAGCCGGCGGCGCGACTGACCTCCCGCATCCTGGCGTTGCGCCGCGGCCTCTCGCCGACGAGGGGCCGTGGCGCTCGCTGTGCCCGCCACGAAGACCTGCCGTCCCCCTTGCAATGCCCGTCTGCTCTACCTAGAGTTCACCCGCACCCGAGAGGCCTCCACGGCCGTCTGGCACGGAGGCTCCAGCAGGTTATGGAGCAACCATGATCGAGATCGAAAAACTCACCAAACGCTTTGCGCAGCACACGGCGGTGGACGAGCTGTCCTTCCGCGTCCAGCCCGGCGAAGTGCTGGGTTTCCTCGGCCCCAACGGGGCCGGCAAGTCGACCACCATGAAGATGCTCACCGGCTTCCTCGCGCCGACGTCGGGCACCGCGCGCATCTTCGGCTTCGACATCCGCAGGCAGACCCTCAAGGCCCAGCAGCAGATCGGCTACCTGCCCGAGGGCGCGCCCTGCTACGGCGACATGAAGGTGCGCGGTTTCCTCGAGTTCATCGCCGAGGTGCGCGGTTTCCGCGGCGCCGAGAAGAAGGCGCGGGTGGCGAAGGCGGTGGCGCAGGTCGAGCTGGACAAGGTCCTCGAGCAGTCGATCGAGACCCTGTCCAAGGGCTTCAAGCGCCGCGTCGGCCTGGCCCAGGCGATCCTCCACGATCCGCGCGCGCTGATCCTCGACGAGCCCACCGACGGCCTCGACCCCAACCAGAAGCATCAGGTGCGCCAGCTGATCCAGAACCTGGCGACCGACAAGATCATCATCATTTCCACGCACATCCTCGAGGAAGTCACCGCGGTCTGTTCCCGCGCAGTGGTGATCGCCGGCGGCCGGCTGCTGGCCGACGGCACGCCCTTCGAGCTGGAGAGCCGTTCGCGCTACCACCAGGCGGTGACCCTGGTCGGCGAGGCGCCGCTGGACGAGGCGGCGCTGGCGGCGCTGCCGGGCGTGGCCGGAGTGGAGCGCAACGCCCGCGAGCACAGCCTGACCGTGCTGGCGCAGCCCGGCCAGGTGATCTTCCCGCAGGTCAGCGCGCTGGTGGCGGTGCGCGGCTGGAACATCAAGGAAATGGACGTGGAGCGCGGCCGCCTCGACGAGGTGTTCCGCACCCTGACCCGAGGAGAGGCGGCATGAGGCAGTTGCCGGTAGTCTTCAGGCGCGAGCTGGCGAGCTATTTCGCCACGCCGCTGGCCTACGTGTTCATCGTGATCTTCCTGGTGCTGTCCGGGGTGTTCACCTTCTATCTGGGCAGCTTCTTCGAGCGCGGCCAGGCCGATCTCGCGCCGTTCTTCGAATTCCATCCATGGCTCTATCTGTTCCTGGTGCCGGCGCTGGCCATGCGCCTGTGGGCGGAGGAGCGCAAGAGCGGCACCATCGAGCTCTTGATGACCCTGCCGATCACCCGCGCCGAAGCGGTGGGCGGCAAGTTCCTCGCCGCCTGGGCGTTCGCCGGCATCGCCCTGCTGCTGACCTTCCCGATGGTCATCACGGTCAACTACCTGGGCGAACCGGACAACGGCGCCATCCTCACCGGCTACATCGGCAGCTGGCTGCTGGCCGGCGGCTACCTGGCGATCGGCTCGTGCCTGTCGGCGCTGGCCAAGAACCAGGTGATCGCCTTCATCCTCACCGTCTGCGTGTGCTTCCTGTTCATCGTCAGCGGCTTCCCGCTGGTGCTCGATGCCTTCAGCGGCTGGGCGCCGCAGGCGCTGGTGGATGCGGTGGCCTCGCTGAGCTTCCTGACCCGCTTCGATGCGATCAGCAAGGGCGTGCTCGACGCGCGCGACCTGCTGTACTTCGCCAGCCTGATCCTGGCCTGGCTGGCCGCCACCGCGGTGGTCATCGATCTGAAGAAAGCCGACTGAGGAGCGCGCGATGAAACGCATCATCCATTCCGGCAGCGGGCTGCTGCTGATCGCCCTGGCGTTCCTGGCCTTCAACATGGTCGCCGGCCTGGGGCTGCCCAACGCCCGTCTCGACCTCACCGAGCAGAAGCTCTACACCATCAGCGAAGGCACCGAACGCATCCTCGCCGGGCTGGACGAGCCGGTGAACCTGTACTTGTTCTACTCCGACAACGTCAGCCGCGACCTCGTGCCGGTGCGCAACTACGCGCGGCGCGTCACGGAGATGCTGCGCGCCTACGAGCGCGCCGCCGGCGGCAAGATCCGCCTCGAGGTGATCGACCCCGAGCCGTTCTCCGAGGACGAGGACCGCGCCGCCGAGTTCGGCCTGCACGCCGTGCCGCTGCAGCAGGGCGGCGACAAGCTGTACTTCGGCCTGGCCGGCACCAATGCGCTGGACGACGTGCAGACCATCCCGTTCTTCCCGCTCGACCAGGAGGAGTTCCTCGAGTACGAGATCAGCCGCCTGGTACAGAGCCTGGCCAAGCCGCAGCGGCCGGTGGTCGGCGTGCTCTCGGGGCTGCAGATGGACGGCGGCTTCAATCCGCTGACCGGTCAGGCCGGCACGCCCTGGATGATCATGGAACAGATCCGCCAGCAGTTCGCCCTCAAGAGCCTGCAGGCCGGCATCGACCGCATCCCCGACGAGGTGTCGGTGCTGCTGCTGGTGCATCCCAGGCAGCTGCCGCAGCCGACCCTGTATGCCATCGACCAGTTCGTGCTGCGCGGCGGCAAGCTGCTGGCCTTCGTCGACCCGTTCAGTGAGGCCGACAGCGGCGGGATGACGGGGCAGGGCAATGCCTCCGACCTCGAACCGCTGTTCAAGGCCTGGGGGCTGCGTCTGCGTCCGGGCGAGATGCTGGTCGACGGCAGCTATGCGATGGCCGTGGGCATGGGCGCGGAACAGCGGCCGGTGCGCCATCCGGCCTGGCTGAGCCTGCCCAGGGCGGCGCTCGACCGCGAGGACGTGACCACCGCCGCGCTGGAGAACCTGACCGTGGCCAGCACCGGCATCCTCGAACCGGTCGAGGGAGCGAAGACCCGTTTCACTCCGCTGCTGCACAGTTCCGAGTACGCCATGCCGATGGACGCCCAGCGCCTGGCCATGCTGCGCGACCCGCAGGAGCTGCTGCGCGACCTTGAGCCGACCGGCGAGCGCTACGCCCTGGCCGCGCGGATCAGCGGGCCGGCGCAGTCGGCTTTCCCCGACGGCATCGAGGGGCAGAAGGATGGCCTGAAGGGCGCCGAGAACATCAACCTGATCGTGGTCGCCGACACCGACCTGCTCGCCGACCGCATGTGGGTGGAGGTGCAGGACTTCTTCGGCCAGCGCATCCCGCAGCCGTTCGCCGACAACGCCGGCTTCGCCATCAACGCGCTGGACAACCTGGCCGGCAGCGATGCGCTGATCAGCGTGCGTTCGCGTGGACGCTTCAGCCGGCCGTTCGTGGTGGTGGAGAACCTGCAGCGCCAGGCCGAGGCGCGCTTCCGCGAGCAGGAGGAGATCCTCAATCAGCGCCTGGCGCAGACCGAGCAGCGTCTGGCCGAGCTGCAGCAGGGCGACAATCCCGAGCAGGTGCTGGAGTTGACCCCCGAGCAGCAGGCGACGGTGCAGCAGTTCCTCCAGGAGAAGCTGGCGATCCGCAAGGAGCTGCGCGAGGTGCGCTACCGCCTCAACGCCGATATCGAGGCGCTGGGCCGCAGCCTGAAGTTCGTCAACATCGGTCTGGTGCCGCTGCTGCTCACCGTCGCGGTGATCGGCCTGTGGCTGCTGCGCCGCCGGCGCACGGCCTGAGCCCGCTCGTGCAGGTGGGTTGGCCGCATGGCGGCGCAACCCGCCAACGATGCCGCAAGGCATCGCCCTAGCCGGCCTTGCGGCCACAGGGTGGGTTACGGCCTGCGGCCTGGCCCACCCTGCGCTGGCCTTGAGCGCCCGGCATGTCCAAGGAGGTACTCATGCAACGCAAGTCGCTATGGATTCTGCTGCTGGCCGTGCTGGGGCTGGGCGGGCTGTTCGCCTGGCTGCAGCGCGGCGCCGAGGCGCCGCGCCTGGCCGAGCGTCAGCTGCTGCTGCCGGCGCTGGCCGGCCATGCGGAGCGGGTGCAGGCGCTGGAGATCCGTCATGGCGAGCTGCCGGAAATCCGCATCGAACGCCGCGACGGCGGCTGGGTGGTGCCGGCCAAGGCCGGTTTCCCGGCGGCGGCCGGCGAGGTCAATCGCCTGCTGCGTGCGCTGGGCGAGGCGCGCAAGGTCGAGGCCAAGACCCGCAACCCGGACAACCATGCCCGCCTGGGCCTGGCCGAGCGCGGCGAGGGAGCGGCCACCCGGCTGACCCTGGAGGGTGTCGGCCAGGCGCCGCTGGCGCTGCTGATCGGCCAGGCCTCGCGCCAGGGCGGCCAACTGGTGCGGCTGCCGGGCGACGACCAGGTGTGGCTGGTCGACCAGCCGCTGCAGCTGGTGGACAACGAGCTGGCCTGGCTGGACCGGCGCATCAGCGCCATTCCCTTCGCCGAGGTTCGCGAGGTGACGGTGCGCCACGCCGACGGCGAGCAGCTCGACGTCTGGCGCGAGTCGCCCGAGCAGTTCAACCTCGCCCTGCGCCAGCTGCCACCCGGCAGGAGGCTGGCCTACGAGGCAGCGGCCAACGGCATGGCCACGCTGTTCGCCAGCCTGGATTTCGCCGACGCCGCGCCGCTGGCGCAGGTCGGCTTCAAGGGCGCCCCCGAACTGACCTTCCGCCTGAGCACCTTCGCCGGCGGCGAACTGCAGGGCTCCTTCCACCTGCAGGGCGGGCAGCACTGGCTGGTGCTCGGCGCCGGCAAGGGCCTCGACGGCCAGTTGATCGCTGGCCGGGAGTGGGCCTACCGTCTCGAGGAGCAGCAGTACCGCACGCTGGCCAAGCGGGTGAAGGACCTGCTGGCCCCCGGCGGCTGAGCGGGCGAATACCGCCCCGATCCTTGCGTTGGGTCAAGCCCGGGGGGCTTTTCAGTACACGCTCTTTGTTTATACTCGGGACAGCGGTCGTCAAGAACGCCATTCGTAATACCCGCTCCAGACGCCGTGTGGCGGCGGAGGTCGGATATAACAAGAAGAACGTTTTCAACGTACCGTCCCGAGCTGCTCCCGTGGTGGAGCAATGAAAATTTGCGAGTCTGGAGAGAGTTGTAATGGCGAATCGTGAGATTGGAACCGTCAAGTGGTTCAACGATGCCAAGGGCTATGGATTCATTCAGCGCGAGAGCGGCCCTGACGTGTTCGTGCACTATCGTGCGATCCGTGGCGAAGGCCACCGTTCGCTGATCGAGGGGCAGCGCGTCGAGTTCGCCGTCGCCCAGGGCCAGAAGGGCCTGCAGGCGGAAGACGTCACCAAGCTCTGAGACTCGAGCTGTGCAAGAAGCCCGTCCTCGCGACGGGCTTTTTGTTGTCCGCCGTTTGCCCGGCTCAGGCGAGGACGGGCAGGGCGCCCAGGCAGCCGATGTCCTCGCGCGCCGTCTCCACCAGCAGGCACAGCGCCCGGTCCTGCTCGGCCCAGTGCTGGCAGGCGTCGGCCAGCAGTTCGAGGAAGGTTTCCAGCGCCGCTTCGTCCACGTCGCTGCCCGTGGCGGTCGGCAGGCGCACGGCGAGCAGCCGGTCGGCCGGCCAGTCCAGCTCGGTCAGGCAGTCCCAGGCGGCGTCCCAGTTCTGTCCGTAGTAGTCGGGGAAGTCCAGCGCCTGGCCGAGGGCGGCCAGCAGGCCCTCGCGGTCGATGCTCTGCGGCGCCAGGGGCCGCCAGAGAGTCTCCGGCGTTTCCCCGGGCCAGCCCGGCATGCAGCGGTAGATCCCGCAGCGACTGCGGTCGGCCAGGGCCTGCTCGGCGAACTGCTGCGGGGTCATGGTCTGGGCTCCAGCACGCGGAAGCTCTTGTAGTGGTCTTCGGTGTAGTAGTAGATCACCGGCGGGTTGCCGCCGGTGACGATGCGCCGCGGGCCGCGATGGGACAGCCCCGGCGTGCGTACCGTGTACTCGCGGTAGTAGCCGCGCGGCTGGGCCGGCAGCTGGCGCTCGCGGTTCTGGAACACGGTGCCGTCCTGGCTGTGCGGGTAGGGGCCGCCCCGGCGGATCAGGGCGAGGGTCTTGTCGATCTCGCGCTGGATCGGCGCCTCGACCTGCAGCGTGCTGCCGCCGCTGGCGGGCGCCGGGCTGAACAGGTTGTGCAGCGGCCCCTGGGTGAGCAGCCAGCCGACGAACAGCAGCACCAGCAGCGCGGCGCCGCTCAGCAGCTTGAGCGGGTTGCCCTGCGCCGGCCTGCCGGCGGGGCGCGGGCCGCGCTGACGCGGTGCGGGCTGCGCCTGCGGCGCCACGCCCTCGAGGCTGACCCAGGCGGCCTTGAGCCGGCCGGACTTGTCGCGGGTGATGTCGAACGCCGCCCGGTCGCCCTTCTGCGGCCGCCGTGCGGCATTGCGCACGGCGGAGATGTGGAAGAACACTTCAGCCGAGCCGTCGTCGGGCTGGATGAAGCCGAAACCGCGGTCGTCGTTCCAGGTGACGATCTTGCCTTGCATTGCCTGTCTCTTGAATGGTGGTGGGGAGGCCGGGGATCAGTCGGTGCGCCAGGTGATCTCGCTGACGCCTTCGGCGGTGACCTTCAGCCAGCGGTCGGCATCTTCCTCGCCCTGTTCCTCGCTCCAGCTGCCCGGGGCGCAGCGCACCTGGACGCCGAGCGCGGCACAGGCCGCCTTGGCGCAGGCCAGGTCGTCCTCCCAGGGGGTGAGATCGCTGTCCAGCAGCAGGCTGCTCCAGCGGCCCACCGCCTTGGGCAGCCAGGTGACGGAGATGTCGCCGGCGCGGCACTTGCTGGTCTGGCCGCGGGTCTGCCATTCGCTGCACGGGCCGATGGCCTGTTCCAGCCAGGCGGTCACCGCCGGCAGTTCGGCGTCCTTGAGGTAGATCTCGATATCCGGTTGGCGCATGTCGGGCTTCCTGATACGGCGATGGGGGGGCGCGGTCGGCGGGCGACCGCAGGGTGCAAAGCGTGGCCGGTTACTGGCGCTCGATCCAGTCGTAGCGCACCGAGACGGTGACCGTGAAGGGCTCGGCGAGGATGCGCTCGCGGCGCTCGGCGTTGACCCGCCAGCCGTGCGGGGTCATCGCCAGCAGGTCGCTGCGCGCGTCGAAGCTGTCCAGGTCCAGGCGGAACTCCAGGGTCTGGGTGTCGGCCAGCTTCAGGGTCTCCGGCAGGTCGGCCAGGTGCTTGTCGTCGACGTAGTCGCGCACCTCGTCGTAGAGCTTCTGGCGCAGCTCAAAGAGGTGCATGCGCGCCGGGCCCAGGCGCAGGATGCCGCCGCCGGGGCGCAGCAGGCGCGCCGCCTCGTGCCAGTCGATCGGGCTGAACACGCTGGCCAGCAGGCCGCAGGAGCCGGTGGCCAGCGGCACGCGGGCCATGCTGGCGACCATCCAGGTCAGCTGCGGCGCGCGCTTGCAGGCGCGCTTGACCGCCTCGCGGGAGATGTCCAGGGCGTAGCCGTCCGCCTGCGGCAGGGCCTCGGCCAGCTGCGCGGTGTAGTAGCCCTCGCCGCAGCCGATGTCGATCCAGCGCGCCGGCGCGCGTGCGCTGGCCAGCTCGGCCAGGCGCGCGGCCAGCGGCGCGTAGTGGCCGGCGCCGAGGAAGCGCCGGCGCGCCTCGACCATGGCGGCGTTGTCGCCCGGGTCGAGGCTCTTCTTGTGCTGCACCGGCAGCAGGTTCAGGTAGCCCTGGCGGGCGCGGTCGAAGCGGTGGCCTTGGCTGCACTGCACGCCGTTGTCGTGGCTGTGCAGCGCGCCGCTGCAGATCGGGCAGATCAGCATGGTCAGGCCGCCAGCAGACGCACCAGCGTCTGGTAGTAGATCTCGGTGAGCAGGTCCAGATCGCTGGCCAGCACCCGCTCGTTGACCTGGTGGATGGTGGCGTTGACCGGGCCGAGCTCGACCACCTGGGTGCCGAGGGTGGCGATGAAGCGGCCGTCCGAGGTGCCGCCGGTGGTCGAGGCGGTGGTGTCGCGGCCGGTGACCGCCTTGATGCTGGCCGACACCGCGTCGAGCAGGGCGCCCGGCTCGGTGAGGAACGGCAGCCCGGACAGCGACCAGTCGATCTGCCACTGCAGGCCGTGCTTGTCGAGGATCGCCGCGACGCGCTTCTGCAGGCCGTCCACCGTGGACTCGGTGGAGAAGCGGAAGTTGAACAGCGCGGTCAGTTCGCCGGGGATGACGTTGGTGGTGCCGGTGCCGGAATGGATGTTGGAGATCTGGAAGCTGGTCGGCGGGAAGAAGGCGTTGCCGGCGTCCCAGTGCTCGGCGGCCAGTTCGGCCAGCGCCGGGGCGACCAGGTGGATGGGGTTCTGCGCCAGGTGCGGGTAGGCGACGTGGCCCTGCACGCCCTGGATGCGCAGCTTGCCGTTGAGCGAGCCGCGGCGGCCGTTCTTGACGATGTCGCCGACCTGCGAGGTGCTCGACGGCTCGCCGACGATGCACCAGTCGAGGCGCTCGCGGCGCGCGGCCAGGCGCTCGACCACCGCCTGGGTGCCGTGCTGCGCCGGGCCTTCCTCGTCGCTGGTGATCAGGAAGGCGATGGCGCCCTTGTGCTGCGGGTGGTCGGCGACGAAGCGCTCGACGGCGACGATCATCGCCGCCAGGCTGCCCTTCATGTCGGCGGCGCCGCGGCCGCAGAGCATGCCGGCTTCGTCGACGAAGGCGGCGAACGGCGCATGCTGCCAGGCTTCCAGCGGACCGGTCGGCACCACGTCGGTGTGGCCGGCGAAGCACAGCACCGGGCCCTCGCCGCCGCGGCGGGCCCAGAAGTTGTCCACTTCCTCGATGCGCATCGGCTCCACGGCGAAGCCGCAGGCGGCCAGGCGCGCCATCATCAGCTGCTGGCAGCCTTCGTCCAGCGGGGTGACGGAGGCGCGGCGAATCAGCTCGCAGGCCAGTTCGAGGGTGGGGGAGAGGGTGGTCATGCAGGCTCCGCAAACGGCGAAAGATCGAAAGCGCCTATGGTAAAGGAAAACGGCGCCATTTCTGAGCGCCGTTGTCGGGGAAGGCCGGGGGCCGTGCTGCTCGCAGGGGCGAGTTCATTCGCCTGGAGGCCGGCATGGGCGAATGAGTCCGCCCATGCCGGCCTCCAGGGACGTCAGGCCGGCACCTCGTCGGCGCGCGGCTCGGGCCTGGGCAGCGAGGACAGCAGGGCCATGACCAGGGCGGCCAGGTAGGGCAGCGACTGCACCAGCAGCACGGTGACCCAGAAGAACACGTCGACGCCCGGCAGCGGCTGGGTCAGCGAGATGCCGAGGGCCGCCGCCCACAGCAGCAGCATGACGAACACCTCCTCGCGCGCTTCCGCCAGGGCCAGCAGCAGGCCGTGGTTGCTGCGCATCTTCGGCGTGCGGAAGAACGGGATGCTGCTGGTGACGAAGCCGAACAGCACCGCCTTGGCGATGGTGTGCGACAGCGCGAGGCCGGCCACCGCGGCGGCGCAGGCGTCCTTCATGTTCACGCCGACCGCGCGGCGGTAGAGGAACAGGATCTTGCCCAGCTTGAACATGAACAGTGCCAGCGGCGGGATGGCGAAGATCATCAGCGGCGGGTCGACCCGGTGCGGCACGATGATCATCGCCGCCGACCACAACAGGGCGCCGATGGTGAAGAAGATGTTCAGGCCGTCGGCGATCCACGGCAACCAGCCGGCGATGAAGTGGTAGCGCTGGCCGCGGGTCAGTTCGCTGTCCTTGCCGAAGAACAGGCTGGCCATGTGCCGCTTCATGATCTGGATGGCGCCATAGGCCCAGCGGAAGCGCTGCTTCTTGAAGTCGATGAAGGTGTCGGGCATCAGGCCCTTGCCGTAGCTCTGCTCGGAGTAGGCGGCCGACAGGCCCTTCTCGAACACGCGCAGGCCCAGCTCGGCGTCCTCGGTGATGCACCAGTCGGCCCAGCCGAGTTCGTCGAGCACGCTGCGGCGGGTCATGGTCATGGTGCCATGCTGGATGATCGCGTCGCGGTCGTTGCGGGTCACCATGCCGATGTGGAAGAAGCCCTTGTACTCGGCGTAGCACAGCTTCTTGAACAGCGATTCGTTCTGGTCGCGGTAGTCCTGCGGCGACTGCACCACGGCGATCTCCGGATCGGCGAAGTGCGGGACCATGTGCTTGAGCCAGTCGGGCTCGACGCAGTAGTCGGAGTCGATCACCGCGATCACCTCGGCGTCGGGCGCGGTATGGCCGAGGATGTAGTTGAGCGCGCCGCCCTTGAAGCCGGCCAGGGGCGCGACGTGGAAGAAGCGGAAGCGCGGGCCGAGGGTTTCGCAGTGGGCCTGCACCGGCTCCCAGACCGCCGGGTCCTTGGTGTTGTTGTCGATCACCAGGACCTCGAAGTCCGGGTAGTCGAGGCGCGCCAGCGCGTTGAGGGTCTGCTTGACCATCTCCGGCGGCTCGTTGTAGCAGGGCACGTGGATCGACACCTTGGGCCGGTAGGCATGCTCGTCGGTGACCGGCGGGAAGGGCCGCACGCGCTGGTGCTTCCACACGGTTTCGGCCAGCTCGTGGGCTTCGGTGAGCAGCACGATCATCACGCCGAGGGCGCCGATGGCCAGCAGGATGCCGACCAGGGTGCTGAACCAGTTGCTGTACTGCTGGCTGTAGTCGTAGGCGATCCACACCAGCATGGTGGCGGCGAGGAACGCGACTATGGTCAGGAAGGTGCGGCCGCGCTGGCGCAGGGCGCTGCCGTCGATCAGCAGCAGGGCGAGGGCGAGCAGGGCGAGCACGCCCGAGGCGGTGGCCAGCAGGCGCCACTGGGGGATTTCCACCACCGGGCCGGCGAACGGGAACTTGGGCTGGCGCTCGGCGTTGTAGACGCCCCAGTAGGCGCCCACCGAGCCTTCGTCGCCAGCCTTCCACGGCTGGTCGAAGGCCTCGATGACGAAGTAGTTGTAGCCTTTGGCGTTCAGCTTGTTGACCAGGGTGCGCAGGTAGATGGCCTGGTCGGCCTGGGTGGCCTGGGCGCCACCGCGGGTGCGGCCGTTGCTTGGCCAGCCGACCTCGCCCAGCAGCAGCGGCTTCTTCGGGAACATCTTCTTCAGTTCGCGGGCGCGCTCGAGGACGAAATCGACCGAGTCCTCCTGCGGCACGAACTCCCAGTAGGGCAGCACGTGGGCGGCGATCAGGTCGACGTGCTTGGCCAGCTCCGGGTACTTCTGCCAGATGTGCCACTGCTCGGCGGTGGTCACCGGCACCTTGAGCGCGCCGCGCACCCGGTCGAGGTAGCCGATCAGCTGTTCGGGGGTGACTTCCTCGCGGAACAGGGCCTCGTTGCCGACCACCACGCGCACCACGCTGCGCTCGCGCTTGGCGATCTCGATGCCGCGCTCGATCTGCGACTCGTTGGCCGCCTCGTCGTTGCTCAGCCAGATCCCCAGGGTCACGCGCAGGCCGGCCTCCTCGGCCAGGCGCGGGATCTCGGCCTGTATGCCGTCGACCGAGTAGGTACGGATGTTGTCGGTCTGACTGCTCAGCAGCTCGAGGTCGGCGCGGACCTCGTCCTCGCTCGGATAGGTGTTCTCCTGCGGGTTCTGGTGCAGGCGGAACGGGGCGTAGGAGAAGCCGGAGATCTGGTCGGGCCAGTCCGGGGCTTGCAGTGGTTGGTTGAACCAGGCCCACAGGCCGGTGAACAGGGAAGCCACGGCCACGACCATGACCAGGTTGAGACCCAATTTGCGAGCAGACATGTATGCAGGGTTCCAGGAAGAGGAACAGGGGAAAGGCCGGCGGACACCGACGCGCGCGCATCCTACTCTGTGCCCCGTGGGCTGTACAGGGGCGGTGCCGGCGTCCGTACTGCCAATATGACAGCGTTATCGCACGCCGGTTCGCTGGGCGCCGGCGGAGTGACGAACTTATAATGCGCCACGCATTTTTCCGGGGGTGTCATGCAGATCGACGAGCAGCGTTTTGGCGGCATTGCCCGCCTGTACGGCCGCCTTGGCCTCGAGCGCCTGGCCGCGGCTCATGTGGCGGTGGTCGGCATCGGCGGCGTGGGTTCCTGGGCCGCCGAGGCGCTGGCGCGCAGCGGGGTGGGCGAGATCTCGCTGTTCGACCTCGACGACGTCTGCGTGACCAACACCAACCGGCAGATCCACGCCCACGCCGGCAACATCGGCCGGGCCAAGGTCGAGGCGATGGCCGAGCGCATCCGTGCCATCAATCCGGACTGCACGGTGCACGCGGTGGCCGACTTCGTCACCCGTGAGACCATGGCCGAGTACATCACCGAGCAGCTCGACGGGGTGATCGACTGCATCGACAGCGTGGCGGCCAAGGCGGCGCTGATCGCCTGGTGCAAACGGCGCAAGATCCAGATCGTCACCACCGGCGGCGCCGGCGGGCAGATCGACCCGACGCAGATCCAGGTCGCCGACCTCAACAAGACCTTCAACGATCCGCTGGCGGCCAAGGTGCGCTCGACCCTGCGCCGCGACTACAACTTCTCGCGCACGCCGGGACGCACCTACAGCGTGCCCTGCGTGTTCTCCAGCGAACAGCTGCGCTACCCCAAGCCGGACGGCAGCGTATGCCAGGCCAAGGGTTTCGTCGGCGAGGGCGTGCGCCTGGACTGCGCCGGCGGCTTCGGTGCGGTGATGATGGTCACCGCCACCTTCGGCCTGGTCGCCGCGGCGAGGCTGGTCGACAAGCTGGTGGCCGGTGCGCGCCGCCCGGCGGAGCGTAAGGCAGCCGAGTAGGGTGCGCCATGCGCACCATCGAACCCGGGCGGTGAAGGACGGTGCGCGCGGCGCACCCTACGCCAGTTGGCGGATCCGCGTGAGCACCGCATTCAGCCCGTTGCTGCGCGAGGGCGACAGCTGGCGCGCCAGGCCGAGCCGATTGAACCAGTCGGCCACGTCCACCTCGGCCAGCTCGGCGGCGGTGAGGCCGTTGACCCGCAGCAGCAGCAGGGCCAGCAGGCCGCGCAGCAGGCGCGCGTCGCTGCTGGCGCGTATCTGTAGGCGTTCACCGTCATGGCCGGGTACCAGCCACACCGTGCTTTCGCAGCCGTGCACGCGGTTGCTCTCGCAGCGTTCCTCTTCGCTCAGCGGCTCCAGGCGTTCGCCCCACTGCATCAGCAGGCGCGCGCGCTGCTCCCAGCCGGGGCAGACGGCGAAGGCGTCCAGCGCCTCGCGGGCGGCCAGGGGCAGGTTCATCGCAGCAGCTCCAGGGCGTGGTTTAGGGCGGCGAAGAAGCGCTCCAGATCGTCGCCCTCGCTGTACAGGCCGAGCGACACGCGCACCGCGCCGGGCATGCCGAGGCGACGCAGCAGCGGCATGGCGCAGTGCTGGCCGGCGCGCACGGCGATGCCCTGCTCGCCGAGCAGGTGCGAGAGGTCGGCGTTGTGCACGCCCTCGACCACGAAGCTGGCCAGCGCGGTGTGCGGCTCGCTGAGCAGGTGCAGGCCGTCGAAGCGGCGCAGGCCCTTGAGCAGGCGCTGGTGCAGGGTGGCTTCGTGGGTGGCGATGGCCCGCTCGTCCTGGGCGTTCAGGTAGTCGAGCGCGGCGCCCAGGCCGATGGCGGCGGCGATCGGCGGGGTGCCGGCCTCGAAGCCCAGCGGCGGCGCACGGAAGTGGGCTTCGTGGTAGTCGGCGAACTGCACCATCTCGCCGCCGAACTGCCAGTGCTGCAGGCGGGCGAGGGCGCGGCGGCGGCCGTAGAGCACGCCGATGCCGTCCGGGGCGTACAGCTTGTGCCCGGAGAACAGGTAGAAGTCGCAGCCCAGCGCCTGCACGTCGTGGCGGCCGTGGACCACGCCCTGGGCGCCGTCGACCACGGTCAGGGCGTCCTGGGCGCGGGCCAGGGCCAGCAGGCGCTCCAGCGGCTGCCAGCGGCCGAGCACGTTGGACAGCTGGCTGACCGCCAGCAGGCGGGTGCGCGGGCCGATCAGGGTGGCGGCCTGCTCCAGGTCGACGTCGCCGGCGCCATCCAGCGGCAGCACCACCAGTTTCAGGTTGCGGCGCAGCGCCAGTTGCTGCCAGGGCAGCAGGTTGGCGTGGTGCTCGAGGGCGCTGACGGCGATCTCGTCACCGGCCGTGAACAGGTGCTCGAGGCCGTAGGCCAGCAGGTTGATACCTTCGGTGGTGCCGCGGGTGAAGACGATTTCGTCCGTGCTCTGCGCGTTCAGCCACTGGGCGACCTTGCTGCGGGCGCCCTCGAAGGCCAGGGTGGCCCGCTCGCCCGGGGCGTGCTGGGCGCGGTGCACGTTGGCGGCGCCGCCGGCGTAGTGGTCGAGCAGGGCATCCAGCACGGCCTGCGGCTTCTGCGCGGTGGCGGCGCTGTCGAGGTAGGTCTGGGCGCTGGCGGTGAAGGCGGCGAAGGCCGGGAAGTCGGCACGCCAGGGAGAAGGCAGGGACATGGTGGCTCCTGTCAGGGGCGGTCCCGGTAGGGTGCGCCACGCGCACCGCATGGCGGTGGCTGGCTGGTGCGCACGGCGCACCCTACGGCGAGCTGCTTAGTTGTGCGCGTGCAGCATCTCGTTGAGCTCGATCGCGGTCTTGTTGGTCTTGCACTCGACCGCGCCGGTCTGCGAGTTGCGGCGCAGCAGCAGGTCGTTCTGCCCGGCGATATCGCGCGCCTTGACCACTTCCACCAGCTGGTTCTGCTCGTCGAGCACGGCGACCTTGGTGCCGGCGGTGATGTACAGGCCGGACTCCACGGTGCAGCGGTCGCCCAGCGGGATGCCGATGCCGGCGTTGGCGCCGATCAGGCAGCCTTCGCCCACGGAGATGACGATGTTGCCGCCGCCGGACAGGGTGCCCATGGTCGAGCAGCCGCCGCCCAGGTCCGAGCCCTTGCCGACGAACACGCCGGCGGAGACGCGGCCTTCGATCATGCCCGGGCCGGCGGTGCCGGCGTTAAAGTTGACGAAGCCCTCGTGCATGATGGTGGTGCCTTCGCCGATGTAGGCACCCAGGCGCACGCGGGCGGTATCGGCGATGCGTACGCCGCTCGGCACCACGTAGTCGGTCATCTTCGGGAACTTGTCCACCGAGAACACTTCCAGCAGCTCGCCCTTCAGGCGCGCTTCCAGCTGGCGCTCGGCCAGCTCGGCCAGGTCGACGGCGCCCTCGTTGGTCCAGGCCACGTTGGGCAGCAGCGGGAAGATGCCGGCCAGGCTGGTACCGTGCGGCTTGACCAGGCGGTGGGACAGCAGGTGCAGCTTGAGGTAGGCCTCCGGGGTGGTCGCCGGGGCGGCATCCTCGGCCAGCAGCACAGCGACCAGCGGCTTGCGGCTCTCGGCCAGGCGGGTCAGCAGGGCGGCCTGGGTAGCGTCGATGCCCTTGAGTGCGCCGGCCAGGTCGTGGGCCTGGTGGTTGGTCATGGCGATGGTCTGGTTGCCGCCTTCGTAGCCGAGGGTGGCGGTGGTCGCGGCGACCAGTTCGGCGGCCGGAGCCAGCAGCGGCTGGGCGTAGAAGACTTCCAGCCAGGCGCCCTGGCGGTTCTGGGTGCCGACGCCGAAGGCGATGCTGTAGAGATTCTGCGACATGCGGATGTTTCCTTTCGAGAGTTGCGGGCGGCCGGCTCAGGCGAGCGCGGCGGCGTAGAGTTCCGGCTTGAAGCCGAGCAGGGTACGGTCGCCGAGGTCGAGCACCGGGCGCTTGATCATCGACGGCTGCGCCAGCATCAGCTCGATGGCGCGGTTCTGGTCGAGATCGGCCTTCTGCTCGTCGGCGAGCTTGCGGAAGGTGGTGCCGGCGCGGTTGAGGACCTTGTCCCAGCCGTGCTCGGCGCACCACCTTTCCAGGCTGGCGCGGTCGATGCCGGCGGCCTTGTAGTCGTGGAAGCGATAGGCGACGCCCTGCTCGTCGAGCCAGGTGCGGGCCTTCTTCATGGTGTCGCAGGCCTTGATGCCGTACAGGCACAGTTCGGTCATGGCGGGCTCCGGGTCAGGCGAAGGCCAGGTACAGGCGGTAGAACAGCGACGACAGCATCACCAGCACGCCGGTGGCCAGCACGGCCACGCCGGCATCGCTGTCGCGGCGGGTGTAGCCGACGCAGAGCAGCAGCATGCCGGCGGCGATCAGCGCGGTCATCACGTTGAGCGGATTGTCCATCATCCCTGGCGAGACTCCAGGTAGGCGCGGATGCGCCGGGCGGCCTCGACGCACTCGGCCAGCGGGGCGACCAGCGCCATGCGCACGCGGTTGGCGCCCGGGTTGACGCCGTCCACTTCGCGCGACAGGTAGGAGCCGGGCACCACGGTGACGTGCTCGCGCTCGAACAGATCGCGGGTGAAGGTGGTGTCGGCCACCGGGGTCCTGGCCCACAGGTAGAAGCCGCCGTCCGGGCGCTGCACGTCGAGCACGCCGTCAAGTACTTCCAGCACCGCGGCGAACTTGGCGCGGTACAGGTCGCGGTTGGCGCGCACGTGCTCCTCGTCGTTCCACGCGGCGATGCTGGCCAGCTGGGTCTGCACCGGCATGGCGCAGCCGTGGTAGGTGCGATAGAGCAGGAACGGCTTGAGGATCTCGGCGTCGCCGGCGACGAAGCCCGAGCGCAGGCCCGGCAGGTTGGAGCGCTTGGACAGGCTGTGGAACACCACGCAGCGCTTGAAGTCCTGGCGGCCCAGTTCGGCGCAGGCGGTGAGCAGGCCGGGCGGCGGGTTGTCCTCGTCGAAGTACAGCTCGCTGTAGCACTCGTCGGCGGCGATCACGAAGTCGTTCTCGTCGGCCAGGGCGATCAGCTGCTTCAGGGTGTCCATGGGCACCAGGGCGCCGGTGGGGTTGCCCGGCGAGCAGATGAACAGGATCTGGCAGCGCTGCCAGACCTCGGCCGGCACGGCGTCGAAGTCCGGGTTGAAGCCGTTGTCTTCCAGGCACGGCAGGTAGTGCGGCTGGGCGCCGGCCAGCAGGGTGGCGCCTTCGTAGATCTGGTAGAACGGGTTGGGGCTGACCACCAGGGCGCCCGGCTCGCGGTTGACCACGGCCTGGGTGAAGGCGAACAGCGCCTCGCGGGTGCCGTTGACCGGCAGCACGTGGCGGGCGGCGTCCAGCCAGCCGGCCGGCACGCCGAAGCGGCGCTCGCACCAGGCGGCGATGGACTCGCGCAGGGCCGGCAGGCCGAGGGTGGTCGGGTAGGTGGCGAGCTGGTCGAGGTTGCTCGCCAGCGCCTGGGCGACGAACTCCGGCGAGCGGTGCTTGGGTTCGCCGATGGACAGGGCGATCGGCTTCTTGTCAGCCGGCGGCTGGGCGCCGGCCAGCAGCGCGCGCAGCTTTTCGAACGGATAGGGCTGCAGGAGGTCGAGGGCTCGGTTCATCAGGGGTTCCTGTTCAGAAGCGGATGCGCGACGGCGTGGTCAGGCTGTCCGGGGTGTCGGAGAGCTGGCGGACCAGGGATTCCTGCAGGCGGGCGCAGAGCTCCGGGTCGGCCAGCGGCTGGTTGTGGGCGTCGGTGACGAAGAACACGTCCTCCACGCGCTCGCCGAGGGTGGCGATCTTGGCGTTCTGCACCGACAGATCGAAGTCGAGGAAGATCTGTCCGACCCGGGCCAGCAGGCCCGGGCGGTCGGGGGCGATCACCTCGATGATGCTCAGCGGGCGCTGGGCGTCGGTGTGGATGGTCACCTGCGGGGCGAAGCCGAAGCTCTTCAGCTGGCGCGGCACCCGGCGCTTGATGATGCTGCTGTAGTCCTGCGGGTTCTTCAGCGCGTCGACCAGGCCCTGGCGGATCTCCTCGATGCGCTGCGGGTCGTCGCCGATCGAGCCGCCGTCGGCGTCCAGCACCACGTAGGTGTCGAGGGTGAACTGGCTGGTCGAGGTGAGGATGCGCGCGTCCTGGATGTTCAGGTTGAGCTGGTCCATGGCCGCCACGGTCACCGCGAAGAAGTCGTGCTGGTCGGGAGCGTAGATGAAGATCTGCGTGCCGCCCTCGAACTCGCGTTCGGTGGTTTCCTTGATCAGCACCAGCGGCGCGCCGTCGTGGGGATGCTGGAGGATCGCTTCGGCGTGCCAGGCGATGTCCTCGGGGCCGTGGCGCAGGAAGTAGTCGTCGCCCAGCTGGGTCCACAGCTGCTCGGCGGCGTCGCTGTCGACCTCGCCGCGGCTGCGCAGCAGGTCGAGGGCGGCGTGCTGGTTCTCGCGGATGCGCTCCTCGCGGTCGATCGGGTTCTCCAGGCCGCGGCGCAGGGCGCGCTTGGTCTCGGCGTACAGCTGGCGCAGCAGCGAGGCGCGCCAGGAGTTCCACAGCGTCGGGTTGGTGGCGTTGATGTCGGCCACGGTCAGCACGTACAGGTAGTCGAGGTGGGTCTGGTCGCCCACGGTGCGCGCGAAGTCGTTGATCACCTGCGGGTCGGAGATGTCCTTGCGCTGCGCGGTGGTCGACATCACCAGGTGGTTCTTCACCAGCCAGGCGATCAGCCGGCTGTCCCACGGCGGCAGGTGGTGGCGGGCGCAGAAGGCCAGCGCGTCCTGGGCGCCCAGCTCGGAGTGGTCGCCGCCGCGGCCCTTGGCGATGTCGTGGAACAGCCCGGCGAAGTACACCAGCTCGGGCTTGGGCAGCTTGGCCATCAGCTCGCTGGCCAGCGGGAACTTCTCCGCCAGCTCCGGGCGGTCGAGCTTGCGCAGGTGCTTGATCAGGTTGAGGGTGTGCGCGTCGACCGTGTAGATGTGGAACAGGTCGTGCTGCATCTGGCCGATGATGTGGCCGAACTCCGGCACGTAGCGGCCGAGGATGCCGTAGCGGTTCATCCGCCGCAGGTTGCGGTGGATGCCCTCGTGGGACTTGAACAGCTCGACGAACAGGCTGGTGTTGCGGATGTCGTTGCGGAAGCGGTCGTCGATCAGGTGGCGGTGGTCGCGCAGCAGGCGGATGGTCTGCGAGCGCACGCCGCGGATCTCCGGGTGCTGGGCCATCAGCACGAACACCTCGAGGATCGCGCTGGGGCTGCGCTTGAACACGTTGGGGTGGATCGCCTCGATGAAGCCGTCGCGCACCTGGAAGCGCGCGTTGAGCTGGCGCGGCGGCTCGGCCCCGGGCTGTTCGAGCAGCAGCTCCTCGAGGATCTGGTTGACCAGGTCGCTCAGCTCGGCGGTGGCCATCACCATGCGGTAGTATTTCTGCATGAACTGCTCGACCGCCAGCTTGGTGTCGCTGGTCTCGAAGCCGAACAGGCCGGCCAGGCGGCGCTGGTGGTCGAACAGCAGGCGGTCCTCGGCGCGGCCGGTGATCATGTGCAGGGCGTAGCGCACCTTCCACAGGAAGGTCTGCCCGGCGCTCAGCAGTTCGTGCTCGCCCTGGGTCAGCAGGCCGTGGGTGACCAGGGTCTCCAGGGTCAGGGAGCCGTACTGGCGGCAGGTCACCCAGAGGATGTGCTGCAGGTCGCGCAGGCCGCCCGGCGAGCCCTTGACGTTGGGCTCGAGGTTGTACTCGGTGTCGTTGTACTTGGCGTGGCGGGCGCGCTGTTCGGCGCGCTTGGCGAGGAAGAACTCGCGGGCCGGCCACATGTACTGGGTGCCGGTGGCGGCGCGCATGCGCTGGCGCAGGCTGTCGGGGCCGGCGATGGTGCGGCTTTCCATCAGGTTGGTGATCACCGTCAGGTCGGCGCGCGCCTCGCTGGCGCATTCCTCCACCGAGCGCACGCTCTGGCCGATCTCCAGGCCGATGTCCCACAGCAGGGTGAGGAAGCCCTCGATCGGTGCGCGCAGGCGCTCGTGCTGGGCGCCGTCGAGGAGGATCAGGAGGTCGATGTCCGAGTGCGGGTGCAGCTCGCCGCGGCCGTAGCCGCCGACCGCCACCAGCGCCACGCTGTCGTCGTCGCCCCAGTCGAAGCGCGCCCAGGCCTCGCCGAGGATCTGGTCGACGAACCAGGCGCGCCCGGTGATCAGCGCGCGGATGTCGCAGCTGGCGGAGAAGCGCCCGTCGAGCACCTCGCAGGCCTTGCGGATGGCCTTCTTGAAGGCGGGAATCGGGCTGCTCTTCAGCGCCAGTTCGGCCTGGAACTGGCCGCGGTCGAACAGTTCGAGGTCCGCATCCATCGAGGGCATCGGGCGATCTCCATTCATCGGGGTGGGGCTGGGGCTCAGGGCAGGCAGCGGGCGATGGTGTCGTCGCTGCGCAGGGTGAGGATCTCGCAGCCGCTGTCGGTCACCAGGATGGTGTGCTCGTACTGGGCGGACAGCTTGCGGTCCTTGGTGATCGCCGTCCAGCCGTCGCCGAGCAGGCGGGTCTCGTGGCGGCCCTGGTTGATCATCGGCTCGATGGTGAAGGTCATCCCGGCCTTCAGTTCCAGGCCGGTGCCGGCGCGACCGTAGTGCAGCACCTGCGGCTCCTCGTGGAACACGTTGCCGATGCCGTGACCGCAGTACTCGCGCACCACCGAGTAGCCGTTCTTCTCGGCGTGCTTCTGGATGATCTCGCCGATGTCGCCCAGGCGTGCGCCCGGACGCACCACCGAGATGCCCTTGTACAGGCACTCCTGGGTGATCTGGCACAGGCGGGTGGCCCACTCCGGCACCTTGCCGACCATGAACATCTTGCTGGTATCGCCGAAGTAGCCGTCCTTGATCACCGTGATGTCGATGTTGAGGATGTCGCCATCCTTGAGCGGCTTGTCGTTGGGGATGCCGTGGCAGACCACGTGGTTGAGCGAGGTGCAGATCGACTTGGGGAAGCCCTTGTAGTTGAGCGGCGCCGGGATGGCCTGCTGCACGTCGACGATGTAGTCGTGGCAGAGGCGGTTGAGTTCGTCTGTGGTGACCCCGGCCTTGACGTGCGGCTCGATCATTTCCAGCACCTCGGCGGCCAGGCGGCCGGCCACGCGCATTTTCTCGATTTCCCCGGGGGTCTTGATGGTGACGGTCATCAGCTCTCTCTGGCGCGGCTGCGCCTGCCTATATAAACAGGAAAGACTGTCATTCTAACAGAGCCGGCGCACGCTGCGGGACGTGCGCACGGGTTTCGCCGAGCGCGCAGGTATGGTATAAAGCGCCGCGCTTTTCGGGGTGGTCCCGGAAAGGCAACGAAACCACACACGCATCGACACAATTATCCTGGGTGCCCGCAAGGGTTGGATTTTGGGATGCGTGGAGGCTCAACCCGACTTATCGAGGAATAGAAATGTCCCAAGTCAACATGCGCGATATGCTCAAGGCCGGCTGCCACTTCGGTCACCAGACCCGTTACTGGAACCCGAAGATGGGCAAGTACATCTTCGGCGCGCGCAACAAGATTCACATCATCAACCTCGAAAAAACCCTGCCGATGTTCAACGAAGCCCTGAGCTTCGTTGAGAAGCTGGCTGCCGGCAAGAACAAGATCCTGTTCGTCGGCACCAAGCGCTCCGCTGGCAAGATCGTCCGCGAAGAAGCTACCCGCGCCGGTATGCCGTTCGTCGATCACCGCTGGCTGGGCGGTATGCTGACCAACTACAAGACCATTCGCGCTTCCATCAAGCGTCTGCGCGAGCTGGAAACCCAGTCCCAGGACGGCACCTTCGAGAAGCTGACCAAGAAGGAAGCGCTGATGCGTTCGCGCGACCTGGAGAAGCTGGAGCGCAGCCTGGGTGGTATCAAGGACATGGGCGGTCTGCCGGACGCGCTGTTCGTGATCGACGTCGACCACGAGCGCATCGCCATCACCGAAGCCAACAAGCTGGGCATCCCGGTCATCGGCGTGGTCGATACCAACAGCAGCCCGGAAGGCGTGGACTACATCATCCCGGGTAACGACGACGCCATCCGCGCCGTGCAGCTGTACCTGGGCTCGATGGCCGATGCCGTGCTGAACGGCAAGGCCAAGGCCGGCACCGGCGAAGAGTTCGCCGCCGAGGCTTCCTCCGAAGCCGCCGAAGGCTGAGCGCAGGCGCGCCAAGCGTTATCCGGTGCGCAAAAAGGGGGCTAGGCCCCCTTTTTGCCACTTCCGAATTGCCGCCCGGCCCGCCGGGCGAACTGGTTTAGCAACTCTTCAGAGGATTCCCAACATGGCAGAGATTACTGCAGCACTGGTCAAGGAACTGCGCGAGCGTACCGGCCAGGGCATGATGGAGTGCAAGAAGGCCCTGGTCGCCGCCGACGGCGACATCGAGAAGGCCATCGACGACATGCGCGCTTCCGGCGCCATCAAGGCCGCCAAGAAGGCCGGCAACATCGCCGCCGAAGGCTCCATCGCCGTCAAGGTCGCCGCTGACAACAAGGCAGCCGTGATCATCGAGGTCAACTCGCAGACCGACTTCCTGGCCCTGCAGGACGACTTCAAGGGCTTCGTCGCCGAGAGCCTGGAAGAAGCCTTCGCCAACGGCCTGACCGACGTGGCCCCGCTGGTCGCCTCCCGCGAGTCCGCCCGCGAAGCCCTGGTCGCCAAGTGCGGCGAGAACGTCAACATCCGTCGCCTGACCCGCGTCGAAGGTGACGTGATCGGTGCCTACCTGCACGGCCACCGCATCGGCGTGCTGGTGACCCTGAAGGGCGGCAACCCCGAGCTGGCCAAGGACATCGCCATGCACGTGGCTGCCAGCAACCCGCAGTTCCTGAGCGCTGCCGAGGTTTCCGAGGAAGCCATCGTCAAGGAAAAGGAAATCTTCCTGGCCCTGAACGCCGACAAGATCGCTGGCAAGCCGGAAAACATCGTCGAGAACATGGTCAAGGGCCGTATCGCCAAGTTCCTCGCCGAGGCCAGCCTGGTCGAGCAGCCGTTCGTCAAGGATCCGGAAGTCAAGGTCGGCGAGCTGGCCAAGAAGGCCGGTGCCGAGATCGTTTCCTTCGTCCGCTTCGAAGTGGGTGAGGGCATCGAGAAGGCCGAAGTCGACTTCGCTGCCGAAGTTGCTGCCCAGGTGGCTGCCACCCAGCAGTAAGATGGCCTGAGGTCGTCCGAGAAGAGGCTGCCCGCTCCCGCGCGCAGCCTTTTCTTTGCAAGCTGGCGGCTCGGCCGCCGGGAAGAGACAGGGATGCAGTTTTTCGGTGCCATGAGGGCACGGGTTCACTCTGCCGCGGTCAAAGCCGCGCCGGAGCGCGAAAAGCCGGTTTTTCGCAACATCACACTGCCGCAGGAGATTCGTATGGCCCAGCTGAGTGGTCGCCAAGCCCGCTACAAACGTATTTTGCTCAAGCTCAGCGGTGAAGCGCTGATGGGCAGCGAGGACTTCGGCATCGATCCCAAGGTGCTCGACCGCATGGCCCTGGAGATCGGCCAACTGGTGGGCATCGGCGTGCAGGTCGGTCTGGTCATCGGCGGCGGCAACCTGTTCCGCGGCGCGGCGCTGAGCGCGGCCGGCATGGACCGGGTGACCGGCGACCACATGGGCATGCTCGCCACGGTGATGAACTCGCTGGCCATGCGCGACGCCCTGGAGCGCTCGAACATCCCGGCGCTGGTGATGTCCGCCATCTCCATGGTCGGCGTCACCGACCACTATGATCGCCGCAAGGCCATGCGCCACCTGCACAGCGGCGAGGTGGTGATCTTCTCCGCCGGCACCGGCAATCCGTTCTTCACCACCGATTCTGCCGCCTGCCTGCGCGCCATCGAGATCGATGCCGATCTAGTACTGAAGGCCACCAAGGTCGATGGCGTGTACACTGCCGATCCGTTCAAGGATCCCAATGCCGAGAAATTCGAGCGCCTGACCTATGACGAGGTGCTCGATCGCAAGCTGGGCGTGATGGACCTGACCGCCATCTGCCTGTGCCGCGATCACAAGATGCCGCTGCGGGTGTTCAACATGAACAAGCCCGGAGCCTTGCTTAACATTGTTGTCGGGGGAGCCGAAGGCACCCTGGTCGAGGAGGGTTGAGAATGATCAACGAGATCAAGAAGGACGCGCAGGAGCGCATGAAGAAGTCGCTGGATTCGCTGGATCACGCCTTTGCCAAGATCCGCACCGGCCGCGCCCACCCGAGCATCCTGGACAGCGTCATGGTGTCCTACTACGGCGCCGACACCCCGCTGCGCCAGGTGGCCAACGTGGTCGCCGAGGATTCGCGCACCCTGGCCCTGACCGTGTTCGACAAGAGCATGATCCAGGCCGTTGAGAAGGCCATCATGACCTCCGACCTGGGGCTCAATCCGGCCACCGCCGGCACCACCATCCGTGTGCCGATGCCGGCGCTGACCGAGGAAACCCGCAAGGGCTATACCAAGCAGGCACGCGCCGAGGCGGAGAACGCCCGCGTGGCGATCCGCAACATCCGCCGCGATGCGCTGGCCCAGCTCAAGGACCTGGTCAAGGAGAAGGAGATCAGCGAGGACGACGAGCGTCGTGCCGCCGACGAGGTGCAGAAGCTCACCGACAAGGCCGTCGGCGAAGTCGAGAAGGCCCTCGAGGCCAAGGAAGCCGACCTGATGGCCGTCTGACGGCCGGATGACTGTCATGGACAAGACGATGCAAGCACCTGCGGGTACGCCGCGCCACGTTGCCATCATCATGGATGGCAACAACCGCTGGGCGAAGAAGCGCTTCATGCCCGGCGTGGCCGGGCACAAGGCCGGCGTCGATGCGGTGCGCGCGGTGATCGAGGTGTGCGCCGAGGCCAAGGTCGAGGTGCTGACCCTGTTCGCCTTCTCCAGCGAGAACTGGCAGCGCCCGGCCGACGAGGTCGGCGCGCTGATGGAGCTGTTCCTCATGGCCCTGCGCCGCGAGGTCAAGAAGCTGGCGGCCAACGGCATCCGCCTGCGTATCCTCGGCGAGCGCACGCGCTTCCAGCCCGAGCTGCAGAAGGCCATGTCCGAGGCCGAGGCGCTGACCGCCGAAGGCGGCGGCATGCTGCTGCAGGTGGCGGCCAACTACGGCGGCCAGTGGGACATCACCCAGGCGGCGCAGCGTCTGGCGCGCGAGGTGGCCGCCGGTCACCTCGCCGTCGACGAGATCACTCCCGATCTGCTGCAGCGCTGCCTGGCCACCGGCACCCAGCCGCCGGTCGACCTGTGCATCCGCACCGGCGGCGAGCAGCGCATCAGCAACTTCCTGCTCTGGCAGGTGGCCTACGCCGAGCTGTATTTCTCCGAGCTGCTGTGGCCGGACTTCAAACACGATGCCATGCGCGCCGCGCTGGCCGACTTCTCCTGTCGCCAGCGACGCTTCGGCAAGACCAGCGAGCAGGTGGCGGCGGAACAACGGAAGCCCACATGCTGAAGCAGCGCATCATCACCGCCCTGATCATGCTGCCCGTTGCCCTGGGCGGCTTCTTCCTGCTGCAGGGTGGCTGGTTCGCCCTGTTCATCGGCCTGGTGGTCTGCGCCGGCGCCTGGGAGTGGGCGCGTCTCGCCGGCTTCGAGGCGCAGCCGCTGCGCCTGGGCTATGCCGGCGTGGTCGCCCTGCTGCTGGCGGCCCTCTACCAGTTGCCGTCGCTGGCCGGGCCGGTGCTTGCCCTGGCGGTGCTCTGGTGGCTGGCGGCCATCGCCCTGGTGCTCGCCTATCCGGCCAGCAGCCGGGCCTGGCAGGCGCTGCCGGTGCGCCTGGTGATCGGCCTCTTGATCCTGCTGCCGGCCTGGCAGGGCCTGCTGCTGCTCAAGCACTGGCCGCAGGGCAACAGCCTGATCCTCGCGGTGATGCTGCTGGTGTGGACGGCCGACATCGGTGCCTACTTCAGCGGCCGGCGCTTCGGCCGGCGCAAGCTGGCGGTGCAGGTCAGTCCCGGCAAGAGCTGGGAGGGGCTCTACGGCGGCCTGGCCGGCAGCCTGTTGTTGACCCTGCTGGTCGGCCTGTATCGCGACTGGGACGCCCGCGACCTGATGATGGCGCTGCTCGGTGCGGCGCTGG
>NZ_SSTC01000019.1 GCF_004801855.1 Pseudomonas sp. A-1
CTGATCTCGGTGGTCGGCGACCTGACCGAGAGCATGTTCAAGCGTCAGTCCGGCATCAAGGACAGCAGCAGCCTGCTGCCCGGCCACGGCGGCGTGCTGGATCGCATCGACAGCCTGACGGCGGCGGTGCCGATGTTCGCCGTGCTGCTCTGGCTGCACGGCTGGGGAAGCCTGTGAAGCAGATAACCGTACTCGGGGCGACCGGTTCCATCGGTCTCTCCACCCTCGACGTCGTCGCCCGTCATCCCCACGACTACCGCGTCTTCGCCCTGACCGGCTTCAGCCGGCTGGCCGAGCTGGAGCGCCTGTGCCTGCTGCATCGCCCGCGCTTCGCCGTGGTGCCGACGGCCGAGGCGGCGCGCGTGCTGCAGGATGGTCTGCGTGGCGCCGGGCTGGATACCGAGGTGCTGGTCGGCGAGTCGGGCTTGTGCACGGTCGCCGCCCACCCGGAGGTGGATGCGGTGATGGCCGCCATCGTCGGCGCCGCCGGGCTCAAGCCGACCCTGGCCGCGGTGCAGGCGGGCAAGCGCGTGCTGCTGGCCAACAAGGAGGCGCTGGTGATGTCCGGCGCCCTGTTCATGCAGGCGGTGCAGGCCCACGGCGCCGAGCTGCTGCCGATCGACAGCGAACACAACGCCATCTTCCAGTGCATGCCCGGCGACTACGGCCAGGGCCTGGGGCGGGTCGGCGTGCGGCGCATCCTGCTCACCGCCTCCGGCGGGCCGTTCCGCTGCTGGCCGCTGGAGCGCATCGCCGAAGCCACGCCGCAGCAGGCCTGCGCCCATCCCAACTGGGCGATGGGGCGCAAGATCTCGGTCGACTCGGCGAGCATGATGAACAAGGGGCTGGAGCTGATCGAGGCCTGCTGGCTGTTCGATGCGCGCCCGGCCCAGGTCGAGGTGGTGGTCCATCCGCAGAGCGTGATCCATTCGCTGGTCGACTACGTCGACGGTTCGGTGCTGGCCCAGCTGGGCAATCCGGACATGCGCACGCCCATCGCCCATGCCCTGGCCTGGCCGCGGCGCATCGACTCCGGGGTGGCGCCGCTGGACCTGTTCGCCATCGCCCGCCTCGACTTCGAGGCGCCGGACGAGCGGCGTTTCCCCTGCCTGAAGCTGGCGCGCCAGGCGGCCGAGGCGGGCGGTACGGCGCCGGCGCTGCTCAACGCCGCCAACGAGGTGGCGGTCGCCGCCTTCCTTGACGAGCGCATCCGCTTCGTCGACATTGCCCGAATGATCGAGGCGGTGCTCGAGCGCATCCCTGCCGTTGCCGTCCGCGAGCTGGACACCGTGCTGCAGGCCGATGCCGAGGCGCGTGCCGCCGCGCAGGACTGGCTTGGCCGCTGCGGACACTGAGTCCGGAGGTTTTTCGATGAGCGCGTTGTATATGATCGTCGGCACCCTGGTCGCCCTGGGTGTGCTGGTCACTTTCCACGAATTCGGTCACTTCTGGGTGGCGCGGCGTTGCGGCATCAAGGTGCTGCGTTTCTCGGTGGGCTTCGGTGCGCCGTTGCTGCGCTGGCATGACCGCCACGGCACCGAGTTCGTGATTGCCGCCATCCCGCTGGGCGGCTACGTGAAGATGCTCGACGAGCGCGAGGGCGAGGTTCCCGCGGCGCTGCTCGAGCAGGCGTTCAACCGCAAGAGCGTACGCCAGCGCTTCGCCGTGGTCGTCGCCGGACCGCTGGCCAACTTCCTGCTCGCCATCCTGTTCTTCTGGGTGGTCGCCATGCTCGGCAGCCTGCAGGTGCGCCCGGTGATCGGCAGCATCGAGCCGGGCAGCCTGGCGGAGCAGGCCGGGGTGATGGCCGGCGCCGAGGTGCTGGCGGTGGACGGCCGGGCGGTGCAGGGCTGGAGCGAGGTCAACCTGCAGCTGGTGCGCCGTCTCGGCGAGAGCGGCAGCCTGCGCCTGCGCCTGCAGGAGCCGGACTCCAGCGTGCAGAGCGAGCGCACCCTGACCCTGGATGGCTGGCTCAGGGGAGCCGAGGATCCCGATCCGTTGGCGGCGCTGGGCATCCGTCCGTGGACGCCGAGGATCGAGCCGGTACTGGCCCAGCTCGATCCCCAGGGGCCGGCGCAGGCCGCCGGGCTGGAGGTCGGCGATCGCCTGCTGAGCCTGGACGGGGTGGGGCTGGACGACTGGCAGCAGGTGGTCGAGCGGGTGCGCGAGCGCCCGGGGCAGCGGGTGAGCCTGCGGGTCGAGCGCGATGGCCAGGCGCTGGACGTCAGCCTGACCCTGGCCGCTCGCGGCGAAGGCAAGGCGCGCAGCGGCTACCTCGGGGCCGGCGTCAGCGGCGGCGAATGGCCGGCGCAGATGCTTCGTGAAGTCCGTCACGGTCCGCTGGAAGCGGTGGGCGAAAGCCTCGGGCGGACCTGGTCGATGAGCCTTCTGACCCTCGACTCGATCGGCAAGATGCTGTTCGGCGAGCTCTCGGTAAAAAACTTGAGCGGCCCGATAACGATTGCTAAAGTGGCCGGCGCTTCGGCCCAGTCTGGGGTGGGAGATTTCCTGAGCTTCCTCGCCTACCTGAGTATCAGCCTCGGCGTGCTCAACCTGCTGCCGATTCCGGTCCTCGATGGCGGGCATCTGCTGTTCTATATGGTCGAATGGGTCCGTGGCCGGCCGCTGTCGGAACGGGTGCAGGCGCTCGGCATGCAGATAGGCATCAGCCTGGTGGTCGGCCTGATGCTTCTCGCCCTGTTTAATGACATCAGCCGGCTGTAACCTGCCACGCATTGCGGAGCTGCCGCCTGGGGCGGCAGTTCCTTTTTAGTCAGTCTGAAAAGTTAGAAAGGACTTCATGAAACGCTTGCTGCTACCGGCGGTAATTGCCGCGCTGATCACCGCCGAGGTTCACGCCGAGTCCTTCACGATCACCGACATTCGCGTCAACGGCCTGCAGCGGGTATCCGCCGGCAGCGTGTTCGGCGCCCTGCCGCTCAACGTCGGCGACGCGGTCGACGACCGTCGCCTGGTCGAGGCGACCCGCTCGCTGTTCAAGACCGGTTTCTTCCAGGACATCCGCCTCGGTCGCGAGGACGGCGTGCTGGTGGTCGACGTGGTCGAGCGCCCGTCGATCTCGGCGATCGAGATCGACGGCAACAAGGCCATCGCCACCGATGATCTGCTCAAGGGCCTCAAGCAGTCCGGCCTGGCCGAAGGCGAGATCTTCCAGCAGGCGACCCTCGAGGGCGTGCGCAACGAGCTGCAGCGCCAGTACGTGGCGCAGGGCCGCTACTCGGCGAGTATCGACACCGAGGTGGTCAGCCAGCCGCGCAACCGGGTCGCCCTGAAGATCAAGATCAACGAGGGTTCGGTCGCCGCCATCCAGCACATCAACATCGTCGGCAACAAGGTGTTCTCCAGCGAGGAGCTGGCCGGCCTGTTCGAGCTGCGCACCACCAACTGGCTGTCGTTCTTCCGCAACGACGACAAGTATTCCCGCGAGAAGCTGTCCGGCGACCTCGAGCGCCTGCGTTCCTACTACCTGGATCGCGGCTACATCAACATGGACATCACCTCCACCCAGGTGTCCATCACCCCGGACAAGAAGCACGTCTACGTCACCGTCAACATCGACGAGGGCGAGCGCTACACGATCCGCGAGGTCAAGCTGGCCGGCGACCTGCGCGTGCCGGAGGAAGAGGTGCGCAAGCTGCTGCTGGTCAAGGAAGGCCAGGTGTTCTCGCGCAAGGTGATGACCAGCACCTCCGAGCTGATCACCCGCCGCCTCGGCAACGAGGGCTACACCTTCGCCAACGTCAACGGCATCCCCGAGCCGCACGACGAGGACAACACCGTCTCGCTGACCTTCGCCGTCGACCCGGGCAAGCGCGCCTACGTCAATCGCATCAACTTCCGCGGCAACACCAAGACCGAGGACGAGGTGCTGCGCCGCGAGATGCGCCAGATGGAAGGCGGCTGGGCCTCGACCTACCTGATCGACCAGTCGAAGACCCGCCTCGAGCGCCTCGGCTACTTCAAGGAGGTCAACGTCGAGACCCCGCCGGTGCCGGGCACCGACGACCAGATCGACGTCAACTACAGCGTCGAGGAGCAGCCGTCCGGCTCGATCACCGCCAGCGTCGGCTTCGCCCAGAGCGCCGGCCTGATCCTTGGCGGCTCGATCAGCCAGAACAACTTCCTCGGCACCGGCAACAAGGTCAACGTCGGCCTGACCCGCAGCGAGTACCAGACCCGCTACAACTTCGCCTTCACCGATCCGTACTGGACCGAGGACGGCGTCAGCCTCGGCTACAACATGTTCTATCGCACCACCGACTACGACGACCTCGACGTCGACGTGTCGAGCTACTCGGTGGACAGCCTCGGTGCCGGCATCAACCTCGGCTATCCGATCAGCGAGACCTCGCGCCTGACCTACGGGCTGTCGGCCCAGCAGGACGACATCAAGCCCGGTACCTACACGGTCGACGAGATCAACGACTTCATCGCGGCCGAAGGCGACAGCTACACCAACTTCAAGGGCTCGATGGGCTGGTCGCAGTCGACCCTCAACCGCGGCATGTTCGCCAGCCGCGGCTACTCGCAGAGCCTGGTCGGCGAGATCACCCTGCCGGGCAGCGACCTGTCGTTCTACCGCATCGACTACAACGGCCAGGTCTTCGTCCCGCTGTGGAAGAAGGACTACGCCCTGCGCTTCCATGGCCGCTTGGGCTATGCCGACAGCTACGGCTCGACCAGCGAACTGCCGTTCTACGAGCACTACTACGCCGGCGGTTTCGGTTCGGTACGCGGCTTCGAGGAAAGCAGTCTCGGCCCGCGCAGCACGCCGGCCGCGGCCGATCCGGATCAGGATCCGCAACCCTTCGGCGGCAACGTCATCGTGCAGGGCGGTACCGAGCTGCTGTTCCCCCTGCCGTTCGTCAAGGACCAGCGCTCCCTGCGCACCGTGTTGTTCTGGGACGTCGGCAACGTGTTCGACACCAACTGCAGCGCCGCCCAGGAGGCGCGCGGCGAGGTCGGCTGCGACATCAGCCTGAGCGACATGGCCAGCTCGGTGGGCGTCGGCCTGACCTGGCTGACCGCGCTCGGCCCGCTGAGCTTCAGCCTCGGCATGCCGGTCAAGGAGCCCGAGAACTCCGATACCCAGGTATTCCAGTTCTCCCTGGGACAGACTTTCTAAGCCCGTTGGGGCCTTTCACCCAACCGATTCGTATCAGGAGTTCATCGTGCGCAAGTTGACCCAAGCAATCCTGTTCGCCGCCGCTATGGTGAGCCTGCCGGCCTTCGCCGAAATGAAGGTGGCGGTACTCAACTATCAAATGGCCCTGCTCGAATCCGACGCGGCCAAGAAGTACGCCGTCGATGCCGAGAAGAAGTTCGGCCCGCAGCTCAACCGCCTGAAGACCCTGGAGAGCGACGCCAAGCGCATCCAGGACCGCCTGATGAAGGAGGGCGAGAAGATGGCGCAGAGCGAGCGCGAGCGTCTGGAACTCGAGTTCAAGCAGAAGGCCCGCGACTTCCAGTTCCAGTCCAAGGAGCTGAACGAGGCCAAGGCCATCGCCGACCGCGACATGCTCAAGCAGCTCAAGCCGAAGCTGGACAAGGCCGTCGAGGAAGTGATCAAGAAGGGCAACTACGACCTGGTGCTGGAGCGCGGTGCCGTGGTGGAAGTCAAGCCGCAGTTCGACATCACCAAGCAGGTGATCGAGCGCATGAACCAGCTGCGCTGATCGCCATGAGTGCTTCCGTCCATACCCTTGGCGAGCTGGCCGCGCGCGTCGGCGCCGAGCTGCGCGGACCGGCCGGTCTGCCCATCGCCGGTCTGGCCGCCCTGCAGGACGCCGGCCCGCAGCAGCTGACCTTTCTCGCCAACGCGCAGTACCGCAAGCACCTGGCGACCTGCCAGGCCGGCGCGGTGCTGCTGACTCCGGCCGATGCCGAGGGCTTCGCCGGCAATGCCCTGGTGCTGGCCAATCCCTACCTGGCCTTCGCCCAGCTGTCGCACCTGTTCGACCGCAAGCCGGTCGCCGTGCCCGGCATCCACCCGACGGCCATGGTCGCCGCGGATGCCGTGGTCGATCCGAGCGCCTCGGTCGGTCCCGGCGTGGTGATCGAGTCCGGCGCGGTGATCGGCGCGCGGGTGAGCCTCGGTGCCCATTGCGTGATCGGTGCGCGCAGCGTGATCGGCGACGACGGCTGGCTGGCGCCGCGGGTGACCCTGTACCACGACGTGCGCATCGGTCAGCGTGTGGTCATCCAGTCCGGCGCGGTGCTCGGCGGCGAGGGCTTCGGCTTCGCCAACGACAAGGGCGTGTGGATCAAGATCGCCCAGATCGGTGGCGTGACCATCGGCGACGACGTCGAGATCGGCGCCAACACCACCATCGACCGTGGCGCCCTGGCCGACACGGTGATCGGCAACGGGGTCAAGCTCGACAACCAGATCATGATCGCCCACAACGTGCAGATCGGCGATCACACTGCCATGGCCGGCTGCTGCGGCATCTCCGGCAGCACCAGGATCGGCAAGCACTGCATGATCGCCGGCGGCGTCGGCATGGTCGGTCACATCGAGGTGTGCGATCACGTGTTCGTCACCGGCATGACCATGGTCACCCGCTCGATCACCGAGCCGGGGGCCTATTCCTCGGGCACGGCGATGCAGCCGGCGGCCGAGTGGAAGAAGAGCGCCGCGCGCCTGCGTCACCTTGACGACATGGCCAAGCGCCTGCAGCAGCTGGAAAAACAGCTCGCCGCCGTGACCCGGAGCGGGGATGGCTCATCTGATGCCTGAGGCACGCCTCCCCGTGTTCCATTTTTTGACCAAGGCTCCCACACCATGATGGATATCAACGAGATTCGCGAACTCCTGCCGCACCGCTACCCGTTCCTGCTGGTGGATCGGGTGGTGGAGATGGATCTCGAGGAAAAGCGCATCCGCGCCTACAAGAACGTGACCATCAACGAGCCGTTCTTCAATGGCCACTTCCCGGGCCATCCGATCATGCCGGGGGTGCTGATCATCGAAGCCATGGCCCAGGCCGCCGGCCTGCTCGGCTTCAGCATGATGGGGGCCAAGGCGGCCGCCGACACCCTGTACCTGTATGTCGGCTCCGACAACCTGCGTTTCCGCTCGCCGGTGACCCCGGGGGATCAGCTGATCCTCGAGGCCCGCGTACTCAGCACCAAGCGTGGCCTGTGGAAGTTCGAGTGCCAGGCCAGCGTCGACGGCAAGGCGGTCTGCTCCGGCGAGATCATCTGCGCGGAACAGAAGAAATGAGTCTGATCGACCCTCGCGCCATCATCGATCCGAGTGCCAGGCTGGCCGACTCCGTCGAAGTTGGCCCCTGGTCGATCATCGGTCCGAACGTGGAAATCGGCGAGGGTACCGTGATCGGTCCCCACGTGATCGTCAAGGGCCCCACGGTGATCGGCCGGCACAATCGCATCTACCAGTTCTCCTCGGTAGGCGAAGACACTCCCGATCTGAAGTACAAGGGCGAGCCGACCCGTCTGGTGATCGGCGACCACAACGTGATCCGCGAAGGCGTCACCATCCATCGCGGCACCGTGCAGGATCGCTTCGAGACCACCATCGGCAACCACAACCTGCTGATGGCCTACGTGCACGTCGGCCACGACAGCGTGATCGGCGACCACTGCATCCTGGTCAACAACACCGCACTGGCCGGCCACGTGCACGTCGGCGACTGGGCGATCCTCTCCGGCTTCACCCTGGTCCACCAGTTCTGCCATATCGGCGCGCACAGCTTCTCCGGCATGGGCACGGCGATCGGCAAGGACGTGCCGGCCTTCGTCACCGTGTTCGGCAGCCCCGCCGAGGCGCGCAGCATGAACTTCGAGGGCATGCGCCGGCGCGGTTTCAGCGACGAGGTGATGCACGCCCTGCGCCGCGCCTACAAGGTCGTCTACCGCAAGGGGCTGACCGTCGAGGAGGCGCTGGCCGACCTGGCCGCCGAGGCGGCGCAGTACCCGGAAGTGGCGCTGTTCTGCGACTCGGTGCGCAGCTCGACCCGCGGCATCACCCGCTGACGCCATGGCCCGTCCCCTGAAGATCGCCTTGGTCGCCGGCGAGGCGTCCGGCGACATCCTCGGCGCCGGCCTGATGCAGGCCATCAAGGCCCGCCACCCCGATGCCCGCTTCATCGGCGTCGGCGGGCCGCGCATGCAGGCCGAGGGCCTCGATTCGTACTTCCCGATGGAGCGCCTGGCGGTGATGGGCCTGGTCGAGGTGTTCGGCCGCCTGCCCGAACTGCTCAAGCGCCGCCGCGGCCTGATCCGCACCCTGATCGACGAGCGCCCGGACGTGTTCGTCGGCATCGATGCCCCGGACTTCAACCTCGGCGTCGAATTGAAGCTGCGCCAGGCCGGCATCCGCACCGTGCACTACGTCAGCCCCTCGGTGTGGGCCTGGCGGCAGAAGCGCGTGCTGAAGATCCAGCGCGCCTGCGACCTGATGCTCACCCTGTTTCCCTTCGAGGCGCAGTTCTACGAGGCACAGCAGGTGCCGGTGTGCTTCGTCGGTCACCCGCTGGCCGACGCCATTCCCCTGACGGCCGACCGTGTCGCCGCGCGCGCCGCTCTCGGCCTGCCGGAGCAGGGCACGGTGGTGGCGCTGCTGCCCGGCAGTCGCGGCGGCGAGGTCGAGCGTCTCGGCGGCCTGTTCCTCGACGCCGCCGAGCGCCTGCGCGCGCTGCGTCCGGGGCTGCGCTTCGTGCTGCCCTGCGCCAGCGCCGAGCGCCGCGCCCAGGTCGAGGCCATGCTCGCCGGGCGCGACCTGCAGGTCAGCCTGCTCGACGGCCGCTCCCACGAGGCTCTGGGCGCCTGCGATGCGGTGCTGATCGCCTCCGGCACCGCGACCCTCGAGGCGCTGCTGTTCAAGCGGCCGATGGTGGTGGCCTACCGGGTGGCGCCGCTGACCTACCGCATCCTCAGGCGGCTGGTGAAGAGTCCGTACATCTCGCTGCCCAACCTGCTGGCCGGGCGCCTGCTGGTCCCCGAGCTGATCCAGGACGCCGCCACGCCGGAAGCACTGGCCGGCGCGCTGGCGCCGCTGATCGACGATGGCCAGGTGCAGACCGAGGGCTTCGATGCCATCCACCGCGCGCTGCGCCGCGGCGCCTCCGAGCGCGCCGCCGAGGCGGTGTTGCGGCTGGTGGAGGGCGCCTGATGCAGCTGGGTCTGGATTTCACCCTGGTCGAGGAGCTGGTCGCCGGCGTCGACGAGGTCGGCCGCGGTCCGCTGTGCGGTCCGGTGGTCACCGCGGCGGTGATCCTCGATCCGGCGCGTCCCATCGCGGGGCTCAACGACTCCAAGAAGCTCAGCGAGGCGCGCCGCGAGCGGCTGTTCGACGAGATCCGCGACAAGGCGCTGGCCTGGTGCATCGGTCGCGCCGAGGTCGAGGAGATCGACCGCCTGAACATCCTGCAGGCCACCTTCCTGGCCATGCAGCGCGCGGTCGAGGGGCTGCCCATCCAGCCGCGGCTGGCGCTGATCGACGGCAATCGCTGCCCGAAGCTCCTGGTGCCCAGCGCGCCGGTGGTCGGCGGCGACGCCAGGGTGCCGGCGATCGCCGCCGCCTCGATCCTCGCCAAGGTCAGCCGCGACCGCGAGATGGCCGAACTGGATGCCCGCTATCCTGGTTACGGCATGGCCGGGCACAAGGGCTATCCGACGCCGGCGCATCTCGAGGCGCTCAGGCGCCTGGGGCCGACGCCCATTCATCGGCGCTCCTTTGCGCCGGTCCGGGCGCTGCTCGATCCGTCCTGAGCTAACCCATGCACTGCCTGTCCGGGCCCGGTACAATTCCGGGCCCAGTCGTTTCTGCGTCCACGGAATTGCCATGACCGCCACCTTCGTCCACCTGCGCGTGCACACCGAATACTCCTTGGTCGACGGCCTGGTACGGGTCAAGCCGCTGGTCAAGGCGGTGGCCGGGGCGGGCATGCCGGCGGTGGCGGTCACCGACATGAGCAACATGTGCTCGCTGGTCAAGTTCTACAAGACCGCCATGGGGGGCGGCATCAAGCCGATCTGCGGCGCCGACCTGTGGCTGGCCGGCCGCGGCGAGGACGCCCCGCTGTCGCGCCTGACCCTGCTGGCGATGGATGCCCAGGGTTACCGCAATCTCACCGAGCTGATCTCGCGCGGCTGGACCGAGGGGCAGCACAACGGCCTGGTGGTCATCCAGCGCGACTGGGTCAAGCAGGCCGCCGCGGGGCTGATCGCGCTGTCCGGTGCCAAGGAGGGGGAGATCGGCCTGGCGCTGCTCGGCGGTCACGCCGACGAAGCCGAGGCGCTGCTGCGCGAGTGGCAGGCGGTGTTCCCCGAGCGCTTCTACCTGGAGGTGCAGCGCACCAGCCGGGTCAACGACGAGGAGTACCTGCACGCGGCGGTGCAACTGGCCACGCGCTGCGATGCGCCGCTGGTGGCCACCAACGACGTGCGCTTCCTCAAGCAGGACGACTTCGAGGCCCACGAGACCCGCGTGTGCATCGGCGAGGGACGCACCCTCGACGATCCGCGGCGGCCGCGCAATTACTCGGACCAGCAGTACCTGAAGAGCCCGGCGGAGATGGCCGAGCTGTTCAGCGACCTTCCCGAGGCGCTGGAGAACACCGTCGAGATCGCCAGGCGCTGCAACATCGACGTGCGCCTGGGCAAGCACTTCCTGCCCGACTTCCCGACGCCCAACGGCATGGGCATCGACGACTACCTGCGCCACGCCTCCTACGAGGGGCTGGAAGAGCGTCTTGAAGTGCTGCTGCCCAAGGACACTCCGGACTACGAGGCCAAGCGCCAGGTCTACGTCGACCGCCTGGAGTTCGAGCTGGGCACCATCATCCAGATGGGCTTTCCCGGCTACTTCCTGATCGTGGCCGACTTCATCCAGTGGGCGAAGAACAACGGCGTGCCGGTGGGACCGGGGCGCGGCTCGGGTGCCGGCAGTCTGGTCGCCTACGTGCTGAAGATCACCGACCTCGACCCGCTGGCCTACGACCTGCTGTTCGAGCGCTTCCTCAACCCCGAGCGGGTCTCCATGCCCGACTTCGACGTCGACTTCTGCATGGACGGCCGTGACCGGGTGATCGACTACGTGGCCGACAAGTACGGTCGCAACGCGGTGAGCCAGATCATCACCTTCGGCTCGATGGCGGCCAAGGCGGTGGTGCGCGACGTGGCGCGGGTGCAGGGCAAGTCCTACGGGCTGGCCGACCGCCTGTCGAAGATGATCCCCTTCGAAGTCGGCATGACCCTGGAAAAGGCCTACGAGATGGAGGAGCCGCTGCGCGACTTCCTCGCCGTCGATGAGGATGCCAGGGAAATCTGGGACATGGCCCTCAAGCTCGAGGGCATCACCCGCGGCACCGGCAAGCACGCCGGCGGCGTGGTGATCGCGCCGACCAGGCTCACCGACTTCTCGCCGATCGCCTGCGACGAGGAGGGCGGCGGCCTGGTCACCCAGTTCGACAAGGACGACGTCGAGGCCGCCGGCCTGGTCAAGTTCGACTTCCTCGGCCTGCGCACCCTGACCATCATCAAGTGGGCACTGGAGACCATCAACCGCGAGCAGGCGAAGAAGGGCCTGCCGCCGGTCGACATCGACTTCATCCCGCTGGACGACAAGCCGACCTACCAGTTGCTGCAGCGCGCCGAGACCACCGCGGTGTTCCAGCTCGAATCGCGCGGCATGAAGGAGCTGATCAAGAAGCTCAAGCCGGACTGCCTGGAAGACCTCATCGCGCTGGTGGCGCTGTTCCGTCCCGGCCCGCTGCAGTCGGGCATGGTGGACGACTTCATCAACCGCAAGCACGGCCGTGCCGAGCTGTCCTATCCGCACCCGGACTACCAGTACGCGGGCCTCGAGCCGGTGCTCAAGCCCACCTACGGCATCATCCTGTACCAGGAACAGGTGATGCAGATCGCCCAGGTGATGGCCGGCTACACCCTCGGCGGCGCCGACATGCTGCGTCGGGCCATGGGCAAGAAGAAGCCCGAGGAGATGGCCAAGCAGCGCGGCGGCTTCATCGAGGGCTGCGCCAACAACGGCATCGACGGCGAGCTGGCGGGCAACATCTTCGACCTGGTGGAGAAGTTCGCCGGCTACGGCTTCAACAAGTCGCACTCGGCCGCCTACGGCCTGGTCTCCTACCAGACCGCCTGGCTGAAGACCCATTTCCCGTCGCCGTTCATGGCCGCGGTGATGTCGGCGGACATGCACAATACCGACAAGGTGGTGATCCTCATCGAAGAATGCCGCAGCATGAAGCTGCGCATCGACGCCCCCGACGTCAACGTCTCCGAGTTCAAGTTCACCGTCAACGAGGACGGGCGCATCGTCTACGGCCTCGGTGCGGTCAAGGGCGTCGGCGAGGGGCCGGTGGAGGCCATCGTCGAGGCGCGCGCCACGGGGCCGTTCAAGGACCTGTTCGACTTCTGCGCGCGGGTCGATTTGAAGCGCATCAACAAGCGCACCCTGGAGGCGCTGATCCGCAGCGGTGCGCTGGATCGCCTCGGCCCGCACTACCACGACGAGCCCAAGGCCTACCAGGCCAGTCTCGACCTCAATCGCGCGGTGCTGCTGGCGGCGATGGAGGAGGCGGTACAGGCGGCCGAGCAGAGCGCGCGCAGCGCCGACAGCGGGCACATGGACCTGTTCGGCGGGCTGTTCGCCGAGCCCGAGGCCGACGTCTACGCCAACTACCGCAAGGTGCGCGAGCTGACCCTCAAGGAGCGCCTGCGCGGCGAGAAGGAGACCCTCGGCCTGTACCTGACCGGCCATCCGATCGACGAATACGAAGGCGAGGTGCGCCGCTTCGCCCGCCAGCGCATCATCGACCTGCGCCCGGCGCGCGAGACGCAGACGGTGGCCGGGCTGATCGTCAACCTGCGGGTGATGAAGAACAAGCGCGGCGACAAGATGGGCTTCGTCACCCTCGACGACCGTTCCGGGCGCATCGAGGCCTCGCTGTTCGCCGAGGCCTTCGCCGCCGCCCAGTCGCTGCTGCAGACCGACGCGCTGGTGGTGATCGAGGGCGAGGTGAGCATGGACGACTTTTCCGGCGGCCTGCGCCTGCGCGCGAAACGGGTGATGAGCCTGGAGGAGGCGCGCACCGGGCTGGCCGAGAGCCTGCGCATGCGGGTCGACGGCGAGGCGCTCAGGGGGGAGCGGCTGCGCTGGCTGGCCGAGCTGTGCGGCCAGCATCGCGGCGCCTGTCCGATCACTCTCGACTACAGTGGCCGGGACGCGCGCGCCCTGCTGCAGTTCGGCGACCAATGGCGAATCGACCCCACCGACAACCTTATCCAGACTTTGCGTGACCAGTTCGGACGCGACAACGTCTTCCTCCAATACCGCTAAGGCGGGGTCCTCCGACCCTGCCAGGCTCGACCCGTGGCGCCCGATCCCGTAAAGTCGGGCGCCTGTTTTCCTGAGCCGAACAGTAACCCGCTCACCACGGATGCCTGCATGAACCCGAATTATCTGGATTTCGAACAGCCGATCGCCGACCTGCAAGCCAAGATCGAAGGCCTGCGCATGGTGGGCAACGACAACGAGCTGAACATCAGCGAAGAGATTGCCCGCCTGCAGGACAAGACCAGGACGCTGACCCAGAGCATCTTCAGCAACCTGACCAGCTGGCAGATCGCGCGCCTGGCCCGTCATCCGCGCCGCCCGTACACCCTGGACTACATCCAGCACATCTTCACCGAGTTCGACGAGCTGCACGGCGACCGCCACTTCGCCGACGACGCCGCCATCGTCGGCGGCGTGGCCCGCCTGGACGACAAGCCGGTGATGATCATCGGCCACCAGAAGGGCCGCGAGGTGCGCGAGAAGGTGCGCCGCAACTTCGGCATGCCGCGCCCCGAGGGCTACCGCAAGGCCTGCCGCCTGATGGAGATGGCCGAGCGCTTCAAGCTGCCGATCCTCACCTTCATCGACACCCCCGGCGCCTACCCGGGTATCGACGCCGAGGAGCGCGGCCAGAGCGAGGCCATCGCCTGGAACCTGCGCGTCATGGCGCGCCTGAAGACGCCGATCATCGCCACCGTGATCGGCGAGGGTGGCTCTGGCGGCGCGCTGGCCATCGGCGTGTGCGACCAGCTGAACATGCTGCAGTACTCCACCTACGCGGTGATCTCTCCGGAAGGCTGCGCCTCGATCCTCTGGCGCACCGCCGAGAAGGCGCCGGAAGCCGCCGAGGCCATGGGCATCACCGCCGAGCGCCTGAAGGAGCTGGGCATCGTCGATACCGTGATCGCCGAGCCGCTGGGCGGCGCCCACAGCGACCATGCGGCCATGGCTGCCGTGCTGCGCGAGTCGCTGAACCAGCAGCTGGACATGCTCGGCAAGCACGACATCCCGGCCCTGCTGGACCGTCGCTACCAGCGCCTGATGAGCTACGGCGCGGTCTGATCCACCGGCTATGCCGATCTGAAGGCTCCTGCGCTCCGGCGCGGAGCCTTGCTGTAGGGTGGAAGACTCGCGCAGCGATCTTCCACCGTGCTGGCACGGCCCTCGTCCCCAGCTGGAGCCTGCCTCCATGTCCCTCGAATCCCGCCTCCTGCAAGTCCTCGAGCCCTGGCGCCAGGCGCCGGCCTGGAAGATAGCCTTCTCCGGCGGACTGGATTCCACCGTCCTGCTCCACCTGCTGGCGCGCCTGCGCGAGTCCCATGCGCTGCCGCCGCTGTCCGCCATCCACATCCATCACGGCCTGCAGAGCGTCGCCGACAGCTGGGTCGCCCTGTGCCGCGCCCAGTGCGAGGCGCTTGGCATTCCCCTGCAGGTGCGCCATGTGAAGGTGGGCGAGGGCGCCAGTCTCGAGCGCGCCGCCCGCGAGGCCCGCTACGCCGCCTTCGCCGAGCTGCTGGGGGCCGGCGAGGTACTGCTGACCGCCCAGCACCGGGATGACCAGGCCGAGACCCTGCTGCTGCGCCTGCTGCGCGGTGCCGGGGTACGCGGCCTGGCGGCCATGCCGGCCATTCGGCCGCTGGCGGCGGGGCGGCTGCTGCGCCCGCTGCTGGGAATGACGCGGGTGGAGCTGGAGACCTGGGCGACGCGCGAGCAGCTCGCCTGGGTCGAGGATCCGAGCAACCTGGACATCCGCCTGGCGCGCAACTTCCTGCGTCACGAGATCCTGCCGCGGCTGGCGCAGCACTGGCCGGCGGCCGGCGCGGTGCTGGCGCGCGACGCCGAGCAGCTGGCCGAGGCCGACGACCTGCTCGGCGAACTGGCCGAGCTGGACCTGGCGGCGGCGCGCCTGGCGGCCGAACCGGCCTGGCTGGCACTGCCCTCGCTGGCGCTGGCGCCGCTGCTGGCGCTGTCCGAGGCGCGTCAGCGCAATGCCCTGCGCCACTGGCTGCGCGCGCTGACCCGGCTGCCCGAGCGCGAGCACTGGGCCGGCTGGGTCGATCTGCGCGACGCCCGGGGCGATGCGGAGCCCGTCTGGCGCCTCGAGGGGGGCGAGCTGCGCCGGGCCGGCGGGCGGCTGTGGTGGCTGAATGGCGACTGGCTGCAGGCGCCGCCGCCATCCGCCGTCGACTGGAGCGATCCGGCGCGGCCGCTGCCGCTGCCCGGCAACGGCCGGGTGCGGCTGGAGGGGGCGCTTCCCGGGCGGCCTCTGCAGATCCGCTATCGCCAGGGGGGCGAGGTGCTCGAGCTGCTCGGGCGCGGTCGTCGCGACCTCAAGCGCCTGCTGCAGGAAAGCGGCCTGCCGGCCTTCGTGCGTACCCGCCTGCCCCTGCTGCACGCTGGTGGCGAGCTGCTGGCGGTGGCCAATCTGCCCGGGTTGCAGGCCCGTCTGCAGCCGGCACTGCGACTGGTCTGGGAGTCGCCGACCGCCGGTCCGGGTTTGAGCTGAAAAGGCCTTTCGCGTAAACTATCCTCCCGTCTTCAAGAGGCTTTCTGCCTCCCTTCGCATTCCCCGGCGGCGCTGACCGCCTAAACGCAGACTTCTAGGGTTTTTCATGACGCGCTACATCTTCGTCACGGGTGGTGTTGTTTCTTCTTTGGGGAAAGGCATCGCCTCGGCTTCCTTGGCGGCAATCCTGGAGGCGCGGGGGCTGAAGGTCACCATGCTCAAGCTGGACCCCTACATCAACGTCGATCCGGGGACCATGAGCCCGTTCCAGCATGGCGAGGTGTTCGTCACCCATGATGGCGCGGAAACCGACCTCGATCTGGGCCACTACGAGCGGTTCATCCGCACCACCATGACCCAGAACAACAACTTCACCACCGGCCGCGTCTACATGGACGTGCTGCGCAAGGAGCGCCGCGGCGACTACCTGGGCGCCACCGTGCAGGTGATCCCGCACATCACCGACGAGATCAAGCGCCGGATCATCAAGGGCGCCGGCGATGCCGACGTGGCCCTGGTGGAGATCGGCGGCACCGTCGGCGACATCGAGTCGCAGCCGTTCCTCGAGGCGATCCGCCAGCTGCGCGTCGAAGTCGGCGCCAAGCGCGCGATGCTGATGCACCTGACCCTGGTGCCGTACATCGCCACCGCCGGCGAGACCAAGACCAAGCCGACCCAGCACTCGGTGAAGGAGCTGCGCTCCATCGGCCTGCAGCCGGACGTGCTGATCTGCCGCTCCGACCACCCGGTCGACCTGTCCTCGCGGCGCAAGATCGCCCTGTTCACCAACGTCGAGGAGCGTGCGGTGATCAGCCTGGAAGACGTCGACACCATCTACAAGATCCCGGCGGTGCTGCATGCCCAGGGCCTCGATGACATCGTCGTCGAGCGCTTCGGCCTGGAGTGCGGCCCGGCCGACCTGTCCGAGTGGGAGCGCGTGGTCGACGCCAAGCTCAACCCCGAGCACGAAGTCACCATCGCCATGGTCGGCAAGTACATGGAACTGCTGGACGCCTACAAGTCGCTGATCGAGGCGATGGGGCACGCCGGCATCCAGAGCCGCACCAAGGTCAACCTGCGCTACATCGACTCCGAGGACATCGAGAACCAGGGCACCGGCCTGCTGGAAGGCGTCGATGCCATCCTGGTGCCGGGCGGCTTCGGTCTGCGCGGCGTGGAAGGCAAGATCACCGCGGTGCAGTACGCCCGCGAGAACAAGATCCCCTACCTGGGCATCTGCCTCGGTATGCAGGTGGCGGTGATCGAGTACGCCCGCAACGTGCTGGGCTGGGCAGACGCCAACTCCACCGAGTTCGACCACGCCAGCGCCCATCCGGTGGTCGGCCTGATCACCGAGTGGCAGGACGCCACCGGCGCCGTCGAGCAGCGCAGTGCCGGTTCCGATCTGGGCGGCACCATGCGTCTGGGCGGTCAGGAGTGCCAGCTCGAGCGCGGCTCGCAGGTGCACGCCTGCTACGGCAAGGACGTGATCGTCGAGCGCCACCGCCACCGCTACGAGGTCAACAACAACCTGCTGCCGCAATTGCAGGAAGCCGGTCTGCGCGTCAGCGGCCGCTCCGGCGACGGCGCGCTGGTCGAAGTGGTCGAGGCCCCGAACCACCCGTGGTTCGTCGCCTGCCAGTTCCACCCGGAGTTCACCTCCACCCCGCGCGACGGCCACCCGCTGTTCAGCGGCTTCGTCAATGCCGCCCTCAAGCAGCACGAAGCGAAGAAGGCCTGATCATGGCGCAGAAGATCATCCGCGTCGGCAACCTCCAGATCGGCAACGAGCTGCCGTTCGTGCTGTTTGGCGGCATGAACGTGCTGGAGTCGCGCGACCTGGCCCTCAAGGTGTGCGAGGAGTACGTGCGGGTCACCGAGAAGCTCGGCATCCCCTACGTGTTCAAGGCCAGCTTCGACAAGGCCAACCGCTCGTCGATCACCTCCTTCCGCGGCCCGGGCCTGGAAGAGGGCATGAGGATCTTCGAGGAAGTGAAGAAGACCTTCGGCGTGCCGGTGATCACCGACGTCCACGAGCCGTACCAGGCGGCGCCGGTGGCCGAGGTCTGCGACATCATCCAGCTGCCGGCCTTCCTGTCGCGGCAGACCGACCTGGTGGTGGCGATGGCCAGGACCGGCGCGGTGATCAACATCAAGAAGGCCCAGTTCCTCGCCCCGCAGGAGATGAAGCACATCCTGCGCAAGTGCGAGGAAGCGGGCAACGATCAGCTGATCCTCTGCGAGCGCGGCTCCGCGTTCGGCTACAACAACCTGGTGGTCGACATGCTCGGCTTCGGCATCATGAAGTCGTTCGAGTACCCGGTGTTCTTCGACGTGACCCACGCCCTGCAGATGCCGGGCGGCCGCGCCGACTCCGCCGGTGGCCGTCGTGCCCAGGTCACCGACCTGGCCAAGGCCGGCATGAGCCAGGGCCTGGCCGGGTTGTTCCTCGAGGCCCATCCGGATCCGGACCAGGCCAAGTGCGACGGTCCCTGCGCGCTGCGCCTGGACCGGCTCGAGCCGTTCCTCGCCCAGCTCAAGGTGCTGGACGACCTGGTCAAGAGTTTCCCGCCGATCGAGACTGCCTGAAGGTCGTTCGATCCGCTAAAGTGGCGGGCGCCCACGACGGGTGCCCGATCCGTTTCTCCCGGTGGGCGCGGGCAGGGCAGTGACGCCCTTCCGTGCCCACTTGTATGTCAAACCCTCTGGAGTGCTACCAGCAATGGCAAAAATCGTCGACATCAAAGGCCGTGAGGTCCTGGATTCCCGCGGTAACCCGACCGTAGAAGCCGACGTGATCCTCGACAACGGCATCATCGGCAGCGCCTGTGCGCCGTCCGGTGCTTCCACCGGCTCGCGCGAAGCGCTGGAGCTGCGTGATGGCGACAAGAGCCGCTACCTGGGCAAGGGCGTGCTGAAGGCCGTGGCCAACGTCAACGGCCCGATCCGCGAGCGCCTGCTGGGCATGGATCCGGCCGAGCAGAAGGCTCTGGACCTGGCGATGATCGAGCTGGACGGCACCGAGAACAAGGCCAGCCTGGGCGCCAACGCCATCCTCGCCGTGTCCCTGGCTGCCGCCAAGGCCGCCGCCCAGGCCAAGGGCGTGCCGCTGTACGCGCACATCGCCGATCTGAACGGCACTCCGGGCGTCTACTCCATGCCGGTGCCGATGATGAACATCATCAACGGCGGCGAGCACGCCGACAACAACGTCGACATCCAGGAGTTCATGGTCCAGCCGGTCGGCGCCAAGACCTTCGCCGACGCCCTGCGCATGGGTGCCGAGATCTTCCATCACCTCAAGGCCGTGCTGAAGGCCCGTGGCCTGAACACCGCCGTCGGTGACGAGGGCGGCTTCGCGCCGAACCTGGCTTCCAACGAGGACGCCCTGGCCGCCATCGCCGAAGCCGTGGCCAATGCCGGCTACAAGCTGGGCGAGGACGTCACCCTGGCCCTGGACTGCGCCTCCTCCGAGTTCTTCAAGGACGGCCAGTACGATCTGGAAGGCGAAGGCAAGGTGTTCAGCGCCGAAGGTTTCGCCGACTACCTGGCCGGGCTGACCCAGCGCTACCCGATCATCTCCATCGAGGACGGCATGGACGAGTCCGACTGGGCCGGCTGGAAGGTGCTGACCGACAAGATCGGCGAGAAGGTGCAACTGGTCGGCGACGACCTGTTCGTCACCAACACCAAGATCCTCAAGCGCGGCATCGAGGAGAAGATCGGCAACTCGATCCTGATCAAGTTCAACCAGATCGGTTCGCTGACCGAGACCCTGGAAGCCATCCAGATGGCCAAGGCCGCCGGCTTCACCGCGGTGATCTCGCACCGCTCCGGCGAGACCGAGGACAGCACCATCGCCGACCTGGCCGTGGGTACCGCCGCTGGCCAGATCAAGACCGGCTCGCTGTGCCGCTCCGACCGCGTCTCCAAGTACAACCAGCTGCTGCGCATCGAGGAGCAACTGGGTGCCAAGGCACCGTACAAGGGCCGCGCCGAGTTCCGCGGCTAAGCTGTCTGTTGTCGGCCGGGCCGCCCCAGGGCGGCCGGCCGGCAACGGTTATCGCGCACTGAGGGCTGACTCGGATGCAAAGGGCCCACTGGCTGATCGTCGTACTCCTCCTGCTCCTGGGCGGCCTGCAGTACCGTCTCTGGTATGGCGATGGCAGCATCACCCAGAACCGCCAGCTGACTGCGCAGATCGAGGCGCAGAAGGCCGAGAACGAGCAACTGCTCGAGCGCAATCGCATCCTCGAGGCCGAAGTGGTGGAGCTCAAGCGCGGCATGGAAACCGTCGAGGAGCGTGCCCGCCATGAACTCGGCATGCTCAAGGAAGGCGAAACCCTCTACCTGCTGAGCCAATGAGCCTGACTCCTCTCCCCGAATTCTGGGCCGTCATCCCGGCGGCCGGGGTGGGCGCGCGCATGCGCGCCGACCGTCCCAAGCAGTACCTGCGTCTCGGCGAGCGCACGGTGCTGGAGCATACCCTCGACTGTTTCCTCGACCACCCGACCCTCCGGGGGCTGGTGGTGTGCCTGGCGGAGGACGATCCGTACTGGCCGGGCCTGGCCTGTGCCGGCGATCCGCGCATCGCCCGCGCCCCGGGGGGCTGCGAGCGGGCCGACTCGGTGCTCAACGGCCTGCTGCACCTGATGACCCTCGGCGCCCGCGAGGACGACTGGGTGCTGGTCCACGACGCGGCGCGTCCCAACCTGTCGCGCGACGACCTCAACCTGCTGCTCGGCGAGCTGGCCGAGGATCCGGTCGGCGGCCTGCTGGCGGTGCCGGCGCGCGATACCCTCAAGCGCGCCGGCAAGGACGGCCGGGTGCGCGAGACCATCGATCGCAGCGTGATCTGGCAGGCCTATACCCCGCAGATGTTCCGTCTCGGCCAGCTGCACCGCAGCCTGGCCGACGCGCTGGTGTCGCGCGCGAACATCACCGACGAGGCTTCCGCCCTGGAGTGGGCCGGCCATGCGCCGCGGCTGGTCGAGGGGCGCGCCGACAACCTGAAGATCACCCGCCCGGAAGACCTGGAATGGCTGCGTCAGCGCTGGTCCGGGCGCTGAGGCGGACGGCCGGCGTTGTCCGGGTGCCGGCACTGCCTGCCGATTTTCCTGTGCGGCCTATGCTTTACCCTGCGGTCCCCTTCCGAAGGTGGGCGGGGGCTGGCAGGGAGCGCAGGGCATTGCTAGTTTTGCGTCCCCCCGATGGGGCGTGTCCTTGCGGTATTTCGTTCTGTTCAATTGGAATTGATCATGTCTCTCGTGAAACCTGCAGCTTTGTTCGTGTGTGTGGCGCTGGCCGGCTGTGCCGGCAAGACCGATTCGACCGCCTCCGCGCTGAAGGAGGGCGGGGCAAAGCCGGGAGCGGCACAGCAGGTGGCCCAGGCCGACAAGGCCAAGGCGCCGGCGGTCAAGCCGGCCGCTGCCGTGCCTGCCAAGGCGGAAGGCAAGCCCGAGGCGGCCGCGCGCAAGGTCGCCGAGGCACCTGCCGAGAAGGCCGAGAAGAAGCTGGCCGCGGCTGGCAAGGAAGAGAAGGGCGGCTGGTGGCCGTTCGGCGGCAAGGACAAGGCCGAGCAGAAGTCCGCCGAAGATAAGGTGGCGAAGAAGCCCGAAGCCGCCAAGGTCAGCCAGGCCTGGCTGGATGACCACGAGAAGCGCCTGCGCGCCGCCGTGGCGGGCAGCAAGTTCGAGGTCGAGCGGCGTGGCGACGTGCTGGTGGTGGTGGCGCCAGTGGATCCCTCGTTCAACAAGGATCGTCCGCACATGCTGCTGCCGGTGACCCTCGGTCCGCTGACCCGGGTGGCCAAGCTGGTGGAAAGCGACCCGCTCAATGCCGTGCTGGTGCTCGGTCACAGCGATGCCGGCAAGGATGCGGCGCTCGACCGCAAGCTGAGCCTGGAGCGTGCCCAGGCGGTGGCCTCGATCTTCCGCATGAGCGGGCTGCGTAGCGATCGCCTGCTGCTCAAGGGGGTCGGTGCGGACAAGCCGCGGGCGAGCAACGACAGTGCCACCGGCCGCGCGCAGAATCGCCGCATCGAGCTGCTGCTGACCCGCCGCGACAGCCTGTCGGCCGTGCTGGCGCAGGCCAGCCGCTGAGGAATGCGCCGGTCTTGCCGCCGGTCAGTGGCGGCGAGGTCGGCCGGTGGTTAAGTTAGCCATGTTCATTGCCCAAGGAGTTCTGCCATGACCCAGTCGCTTGCCGACATGCGTCGCGACTATACCCGGGATGGTCTGTCCGAGGAGCAGGCGCCGCTGGAACCGTTCGCCCTGTTCCACCGCTGGTTCGCCGAGGCGGTGCAGACCGAGCAACTGCCGGTGGAGGCCAATGCGATGACCCTGGCTACCGTCGATGCCGAGGGGCAGCCGCACTGTCGCGTATTGCTGCTCAAGGCGCTCGATGAGCGCGGTTTCACCTTCTTCACCAACTACGACAGCGCCAAGGGCGAGCAGCTGCTGGGCAATCCGCGCGCCGCCATGACCTTCTTCTGGCCGGCGCTGGAGCGCCAGGTGCGCATCGAGGGGCGGGTGGAGCGGGTGACCGCGGAGGAGTCGGATGCCTACTTCAAGGTCCGCCCGCTGGGCAGCCGGCTGGGTGCCTGGGCCTCGCCGCAGAGTCGGATCATCGACGGTCGTGGCGAACTCGAGCGGCTGCTGGCCGAAACCCAGGCGCGCTTCATGGAGACTGCGCCGCACTGTCCCGAGCACTGGGGCGGCTACCGCCTGCTGCCGGAGCGCATCGAGTTCTGGCAGGGGCGCCCCAGCCGTCTGCATGATCGGCTCAACTATCGCCTCGAACAGGGCGCCTGGGTGCGCGAGCGCCTGGCGCCCTGAACTCCGCTGTCAGCGGGCGGTCGGATATTCGGCGGCGGCCTGCGCCAGCCAGGCTTCCAGCGCCTTGCGCTTGACGCGCCGGGCCTGGGCTTCCTGCAGGCGCTCGAGCATGTAGGCGCGCTTGGCCGGGTCGTCACCGCCGAAGGACAGGGCGAGGTCGCGGTCGGTCCAGCGCCGGATGCGCCTGTACAGCCACCAGTGGAAGTACAGACCGGTTACAGTAGTAATGAAGATGATGAAGTAGTCCATGTCGGGCTCCGTGGAAAGCGTGCCCACCCTAGCCGATCGGGGCGTGGTGGAAAAGCGCCGCCGGAGCCGGTGGGACCACAGGCAACCTGGAGAGCAGTCATGCGTAGATCGGCAGTATTCCTGAGTCTGGCCGTTGCGGCCCTCGCGGCGGGAGGCTGCGCCTCGAACCTGGGGGGCGACGTGTACACCCGCGACGAGGCGCGTGCCGTGCAGACGGTGCGCATGGGGACCATCGTTGCCCTGCGCCCGGTGCGCATCGAGGGGACCAAGACGCCGATCGGCGCCGGCGCTGGCGCCGTGGTCGGCGGTATCGGCGGCAGCACCGTCGGTGGCGGACGCGGCAGCGCGGTCGCGGCGGTGATCGGTGCGGTGGCCGGCGGTCTCATCGGCGCGGCGACCGAGGAGGGTTTTACCCGCACCCAGGGCGTGGAGATCACCGTGCGCGAGGATGACGGCACCATGCGTGCCTACGTGCAGGAAGTTTCCGAGGGCGAGATCTTTCGCGTCGGCGAGCGTGTTCGCGTGCTGACGGTCAACGGCACCAGCCGCGTCGCCCACTGACATCCGCTTTTCCGGACGCCCATGCGGTTTGCGGGCGTTCCCGGCCGCCAGCCGCAGCAGCTCACGCAGCCGCTGCGCGGTTCCTTTCCCTCCCGTGATGCTCAGTCGCGCGCGCCGCCCAGTGCGGCGCAGCCTTCGAGCGGAGCCTCTTTGCCCAGGCGCAGACGTGCCTGCAGGTGGCTGAGGGTGCCGCTCATGCTGTCCTCGCAGCGTCCCGGCGTCAGCCACAGCTCGACGCGCTGGCCGTCCGCTTCGCTGGAAAAGCTCAGGCGACCGTCCGGCAGGCTCTCCTCCAGATAGGGCAGGGCCAGCGGCGCGCTGTCCGGCCGCTCGAGCACCATGCCGCGGGTGGTGACGCGCAGCGACCAGGCCGGCTCGTTGCCGCTGGCGCGCACGACCAGCCGCTTGAAGTCCGCCTCGCCGCACCCCGGGCCCTCGGCCTGCAGCCGGTACAGGCGCTCCACCGCGAACAGGCCGTCGCCGCTCGGGTCGGCGTCCAGCTGGCCGCCGAGATCGGCGAACAGCGGCCGCGCCGGGTCGCCCTGCAGGCGCGCGGCCGCCTCCTCCAGCCCCAACTGAGCGGCATCGAGCAGCAGCAGGTGGCGCTCCTCGCCGCAGGGGCTGAGCATCAGCATCTCGCCGGCACGTACCAGTTCGCCCTGCACGCGCACCGGCTTGGGCTGCGGGGCCTCGGACGTCCACGGCAGCCACTGGCAGCCGGCGAGCAGGGAAGCCAGGCCGAGGGCTGCGGGTGCAATACGCATGTCTAGTCTCCACTCCAGAATGCGCCACACGGTAATCGCCGGCATCGCCGGCCACAAGCCGCCGGCGGGGCCGAACGCGCATTTTCACAATCGCCCGGTGCTGTCAATAGCGTCGGGCTGGCCAAACCCCGCGGACCATGCTAAAACCACTAGGAACTGATCTAGCCGCTTGAAACACAAGGGAAAACCATGACCAAGTCGGAGTTGATCGAACGCATCGTCACCCATCAGGGACAGCTGTCGTCCCGTGATGTCGAGCTGGCCATCAAGACCATGCTGGAGCAGATGGCGCACGCGCTGGCCGCCGGCGACCGCATCGAGATCCGCGGTTTCGGCAGCTTCTCGCTGCACTATCGGGCGCCGCGGGTCGGGCGCAATCCGAAGACCGGCGAGTCGGTCCGTCTGGATGGCAAGTTCGTTCCCCACTTCAAGCCGGGCAAGGAGCTGCGCGACCGGGTCAACGAGCCGAGCTGACCCGGCCGGCGAGGCGCTGCCACTCCCTGTCCGAGGAGTACCCATGTACTGGATCAAACGCATCCTGGTGGCTGTAGCCGCCCTGCTGGTCGCCGCGATTACCCTGGTGTTCATCCTCGAGAACCAGAGCCACGCGCGCCTGCAGTTCATGACCCTGCAGAGCCCCGAACTGCCGGTGGCCTTCTTCGTCGCCCTGGCCTTCATCGCCGGCGGCCTGGCCGGTGTCCTGCTCAGCCTCTACCTGCGTGCCCGCCTCAAGTTCGCCCTGGCGCGCAACCGCAGCGAGCTGGGTCGCTGCCGCAAGGAGCTCGACCGCCTGCGCGAGCAGCTCGCCAGCAAGGACGCCTGAGGCATGCCCGAGCTGCTCTGGCTCGTCCTGTTCATGCTCGCCATCGGCAGCGGCTGGTGGCTCGGTCGACGCGAGCGGCAGCCGCACGTGCAGCGGCGTGGCGCCGCCGCCATCAGCAACAACCACCTGCTCGACGACCAGCCCGACGCCGCCCTGCAGCGTCTGGTCGAGGCGCTGGAGGTCAGTAACGAGACCTTCGAGACCCACCTCGGCGTCGGTCGCCAGTTCCGCCAGCGCGGCGAGCTGGCCAAGGCCACCGAGGTCCATCAGAACCTGCTGACCCGCCCCGAGCTGGGCCGCTCCCAGCAGGAGCGCGCCCAGCTCGAGCTGGCCAACGACTTTCTCTCCGCCGGCGAACTGTCCCGCGCCGAGCCCCTGCTGCAGAACCTGGTCGACAGCGGCGCCGCGGTGCTGCTGCAGGCGTTGCGCAGCCTGCTGCGCATCTACGAGCGTGAGCGCGAATGGGCCAAGGCCATCGAGGTCGGCGCGCGCCTGGCCGGCGAGGACCCGGCGGTGCGGGTGGCCACCGCCCACTATCACTGCGAGCTGGCCGAGCAGCAGTTGCGCCGGCGCGAGGCGCAGGCCGCGCGGCCGCTGCTGCTGCAGGCGCTGCGCGGCGATCCGGGCTGCGTGCGCGCCAGCCTGATCCTCGCCCGCCTCGACTGGCAGGCGGGGCATGCCGATGCGGCCATGCGCCAGCTGCTGCAGGTGGTCGAGCAGGATGCCGAGCTGTTCGCCGAGGCCCTGCCGCCGCTGCTGCAGTACGCGGCCAGCGACGAGGCGCGCCTGCGTCTCGAGCAGGTGCTGGGGCGCATCCTCGAACGCTTCGATGCGCGGCGTGCCGATCCGCTGCAGCTGGCGCTGGCCGACCTGATCGCCCAGCGCGTGGGTAGCGCGGCGGCCATCGAGCACCTGCAGCAGTGCCTGGCCCGCCAGCCGTCGCTGCCGCTGATGCTGCGCCTGCTCGACTACCAGCGCGACAGCGCGCCGGAGGCGTGCCGCGCCCAGCTGTCGCCGCTGCGCGAGGCGCTGGCCAGCCTGCTGGCCAGTGCGCCGCTCTATCGCTGCCACCACTGCGGCTTCCAGTCCCGCCAGCTGTACTGGCAGTGCCCGGCCTGCCACGGCTGGTCGACCATCCGCCGCCAGCTGCGCCCCGGCCTGGCCTAGCAGGCTGTTGAAAAAACGTAGGCGAGGCAGCCGAGGCAAGGCAAAAACGGCCGAAAAAGCGCAGTTTACGTGCTGTAAATGAGCATTTTGAGGCCGTTTTTAACGCAGCATCGGCAACGCAGGTAGTTTTTCAACAGCCTGCTAGATCGCCCCGTCCTGTTTCAGCGCGGTGATGCGCTCCGCGTCGTAGCCCAGGCGCGCGAGGATCGCCGCGGTGTGCTCGCCCAGCTGCGGGCCGATCCACTCGGTGCCGCCGGGCGTCTCCGACAGCTTCGGCACGATGCCGGGCATCCGGAACTCTTTCCCGTCCGGCAGGCGCGCCTTCTGCAGCATGTCGCGGGCGAGGAACTGCGGATCGCCGAACATGTCCTCGGCGCTGTAGATGCGGCTGGCCGGCACCTCGGCCTGCTGCAGCACCGCCAGCACCTCGTCCAGCGGCAGCGACTGCACCCAGCGGTCGATCACCCCGTACAGCTCGTCGCGCCGCGCATCGCGCCCGGCATTGTCGGCCAGGCTCGGGTCGCTGGCGAGGTCGTCGCGGTCGATGGCCAGCATGAAGCGCCGGAAGATGGCATCGCCGTTGGCGCCGATCTGCACGTGCTTGCCGTCCGCGCTGGTATGGATGGAGGAGGGCGTGATGCCGGGCATGATGTTGCCGGTGCGCTCGCGGATGAAGCCGTAGACGTCGAACTCCGGCACCAGGCTCTCCATCATGGCGAACACCGCCTCGTACAACGCCACGTCGACCACCTGGCCCTGGCCGCCGTTGACCTCGCGGTGGCGCAGCGCCATCAACGCGCCTATCACCCCCCACAGCGCGGCGATCGAGTCGCCGATGGAGATGCCGGTGCGCACCGGCGGACGGTCCTCGAAGCCGGTGATGTAGCGCAGCCCGCCCATCGACTCGCCCACCGCGCCGAAGCCCGGCTGGTCCTTCATCGGTCCGGTCTGGCCGAAGCCGGACAGGCGCACCATCACCAGCTTCGGGTTGAGCGCGTGCAGCACCTCCCAGCCGAGACCGAGCTTCTCCAGTACGCCGGGGCGGAAGTTCTCGATGACGATGTCCGCTTCGGTCACCAGCTGCTTGAGGATGGCCTGCGCCTCGGGGTGCTTGAGGTTGAGGGTCAGCGACTGCTTGTTGCGGGCCTGCACGAACCACCACAGCGAGGTGCCCTCGTACAGCTTGCGCCACTTGCGCAGCGGATCGCCGCCGTCGGGCGACTCGATCTTGATCACCTCGGCACCGAACTCGGCGCAGATGCGCGAGGCGAAGGGGCCAGCGATCAGGGTGCCGAGTTCGATGACCTTGAGGCCGGCGAGGGGTTTGGCGGGCAGGGACATGGTGGCTCCGTGGCGGCAAGGGATGGCCAAGCCTAGGCGATTGCGCGCGGCGCGGCGAGGGGCTGGAGCCCATGTGCGCGTTCTGTGCGCGGCTTGGCGAAAATCCCACATGTGAGACATGGCGATCACACATGTGATGCTCTAGCCTCAGGGCATGGACAGCAAATCGTCGGCCTACTACCAGCGTCTGTACCGCCAGCGCCTGCGCGAGCAGGGGCTGGTGAAGAAGGAAGTGTGGATACGGCCCGAGCATGCGGCGCAGCTCGCGGCCATGGAACGCAAACTGCGCCAGCCCGCCAGCGGGCTGGACTCAACGGAGGAGGGGGGTATGCACATGCCCAGGCTATGGACCACCGGCGAGCTGTACGAGGCGCTGGCGAACGTGGAACTGCTGCGCGCCGGACGGGCCAGCATCGAGTTGCTGCAGGGGGCCGACCCCAGCCTGCACCTGACCCTGCACGACTACGGCGACCTGCCGCTGTTCGCTGCGGTGGTCGGCGAGCAGATCCTGGTCGAGGCGCTGCTCTGGCCGCAGGCCGACGTGCGCGATCCGGCCGCCTTCAACGAGGAAGTGCTGCGCACCCACAAGCTGTTCCCGCTCTCCAGCATAGCCCTGGAGACCCTGGCCGACGGCCGCTCCTGCTACCTGATGTTCGGCGCCCTCAGCGCCTCCGCCAGCCTGGCCGACGTGGTCTGCGAGATCGAGACCCTGGCCGACAACGTCATCAGGGCCACCGAGGCCTACGAGGACTTCCTGCTTCCTGCCGTCGAGGAGAGCCGCGCATGAACGTGTGGAGCAAGCTGCTGACCGCCCTGCGCGGCGGCGCCAACGAGGCGGGCGAGGCGCTGGTGGACAGCCAGGCGCTGCGCATCCTCGACCAGGAAATCCGCGACGCCGACCAGGAGCTGCGCCAGTCGCGCGAGGCGCTGGCCGAGATCATGGCCAGGCAGAAGCTGGCCAGCGAGCGGGTGAGCAAGGCCGAGGCCAAGGTCGCCGAGTACGAGCAGTACGCGCTCAAGGCGCTGGCCGCCGACAACGAGACGCTGGCCACCGAGGTGGCGGAGAAGATCGCCACCCTGGAAGCCGAGCTGGCGAGCGATCGCGAGCAGGCCGCGGGTTTCGCCGCCAGCGTCACGCGCCTGCGCCAGGCGGTCAGCCAGGCCGAGGGGCACATCAGGCGGCTCAAGCAGCAGGTCGACACGGTCAAGGCCACCGAGAGCGTGCAGCGCGCGCAGCTGGCGGTGGCCCGTCGCCACGGCGGCTCGCAGGCCAAGCTGCACACCGCGGTGGAATCGCTGGAGCGCATCAAGCAGCGCCAGGCCGAGCGCGCCGCCCGCCTGGAGGCCGAGGCCGAGCTGGCCGCCGAGCAGCCGGAGGCCAGCCTGGAAGGCAAGCTGCGCGCCGCCGGCATCGTCCCCGACAACGGCAGCGCCGCCAGCGTGCTGGCGCGGCTGAAGGACAGGGCGGCGCACGACGCCACCTGACGCTCACGCCCAGCCTCGCCGCGCGCAGTTCCACGCTGCGTGCGGCTCCTACGCTTTCACGGACGGAACACGATGGAACTCTTCCTGCACAGCGCCCTGGCGTTCCCCACCGTGCTGTTCAGCTTCCTGCTTTGCTTGGCGGTGCTCTACTGGCTGGTCGCCGCCCTCGGCATCCTCGAGGTCGACGTGCTCGACGGCGACTTCGGCCCGGACGGCGAGGGCCTCGAGCTGGAAGGTCTGGCCGGCCTGCTGCTCAAGCTGGGCCTGGGCGGCGTGCCGGTGACCCTGGTGCTGACCCTGCTGGTGTTCTTCGCCTGGTTCGCCAGCTACTTCATCGAGCTGCTGCTGTTGCGCCACCTGCCGCTGGGCGTGCTGCGCTATCCGCTGGGCGTGGCGGTGGCAGCACTGGCGCTGCTGCCGGCGGTGCCGCTGACCGGCGTGCTGTGCCGGCCGCTGCGCCGGCTGTTCCGCAAGGTCGAGGCGCCCAGCGCGCGGACCCTGCTCGGTCAGGTGGCGCGGGTGCGCAGCGGCACGGTCACCGCGCAATTCGGCGAGGCCGACCTGGACGACCAGGGCGCCGGACTGATCCTGCGCATCCGCGCCGACGCGGCGCAGGGCTTCAAGCGCGGCGACCGCGTGGTGCTGCTGCAGTACCTGGAGGGCGAGCACGCCTACCGGGTGGTCAGCGAAGACGAATTCAAGGGCCTCTGAGCCGCCCCTCAAGGAGATGAAAACAAAATGATCGAGATTCTGATGCCCTTCCTGATCGGGGTCGGCGTGGTCTTCCTGCTGGTCTTCGGCTTCTTCGTGCTGTTCAAGGCCTTCTACATCAAGGTGCCGCAGGGCACCGCGCTGATCGTCAACGACATGTCCTCGCAGCCCAAGGTGCACTTCACCGGCGCGCTGGTCTACCCGGTGATCTACAAGAAGGAGTTCATGCAGATTTCCCTGATCACCCTGGAGATCGACCGCCGCGGCAAGGACGGCCTGATCTGCCAGGACAACCTGCGCGCCGACATCACCGTGGCCTTCTACCTGCGGGTCAACGAGACCCAGCAGGACGTGCTCAAGGTGGCCAAGGCCATCGGCGCCGAGCGCGCCTCCGACCGCGCGGCGGTCAACGACCTGTTCAACGCCAAGTTCTCCGAGGCGCTGAAGACCGTCGGCAAGCGCTTCGACTTCGTCCAGCTGTTCGAGGAGCGGCAGAACTTCCGCGACCGCATCGTCGAGGTGATCGGCAACGACCTCAACGGCTACGTGCTGGAGGACGTGGCCATCGACTACCTGGAGCAGACGCCGAAGAGTTCGCTGGACCCGACCAACATCCTCGACGCCCAGGGCATCCGCAAGATCACCGAGCTGACCGCGGCGCAGAACGTGATCACCAACGACCTGGAGCGCAACGAGGAGCTGGCGATCAAGAAGAAGAACGTCGAGACCCGCGAGGCGACCCTGGCGCTGGAGCGCCAGCAGGCCGACGCCGAGGCGCGCCAGCAGCGCGAGATCGCCACCATCCGCGCCCGCGAGCAGGCCGAGATCCTCAAGGTGCAGGAGGAGGAGCGGCTCAAGGCCGAGCAGGCGCGCATCCAGACCCAGCAGGAGCTGGATATCCGCGCCGAGAACCACCAGCGCGAAGTCGAGGTGGCGCAGCAGAACCGCCAGCGCGCGGTGGTGATCGAGGAGGAGAAGGTCACCCGTGCCCGCGAGCTGGAGATCGTCGCCCGCGAGCGCGAGGTCGAGCTGCAGCGCATCGAGAAGGAGAAGGCGCTGGAGGAGCAGCGCAAGAACATCGCCAACGTGATCCGCGAGCGGGTGGCGGTGGAGAAGACCGTGGCCCAGGAGGAGGAGCGCATCAAGGAGGTGCGTCAGGTGTCCGAGGCCGAGCGGCTCAAGCAGGTCGCCGTGCTCAACGCCCAGGCCGAGGCCGAGCAGGAGCTGGTGCGCCAGGTCAAGCAGGCCGAGGCCGACGAGACCCGCGCCAAGCACAAGGCGGTGGAAGTCAACGTCATGGCCCAGGCCGAACTGGAGGCGGCGGCCAAGCAGGCCGAGGCCAAGCGCAAGCTCGCCGAGGGCATCGAGGCCGAGCGCGCCGCGCCGGGCCTGGCCGATGCGCGGGTGCGTGAGGTGACCGCGGCAGCCATGGAGAAGGAAGGACTGGCCGACGCGCGGGTGAAGGCCGAGCAACTGATCGCCGAGGCCCGTGGCGAGCAGGAGAAGGGCCTGGCCCAGGCGCGGATCATCGAGGCGCAGGCGGCGGCCAAGGAGAAGGACGGCCTGGCCGAGGCCAGGGTGCTGGAGGAGAGGCTCGGCGCCCAGGCGCGCGGCGAGGAGCAACTGGGCAGCGCCAAGGCCAAGGCCACCAAGGACCTCGGCCTGGCCGAGGCCGAGGTGCTGCTGCAGCGCTTCAACGCCGAGGCCGAGGGCCTGGGCAAGAAGTTCGGCGCGCTCGACGAGCTCAGCGACAGCGCCCGCCAGCACGAGGAATTCCGCATGCAGCTGGAGAAGGACTTCGAGACCTCGATGGCCGGCATCGCCGCCAACCAGGAGATCGCCAGGGAGCAGGCCGAGGTGCTGTCCGCCGCGCTGTCCAAGGCCAAGATCGAGATCGTCGGCGGCGAGGGCGACTTCTTCAACTCCTTCGCCCGCTCGCTGTCGGTGGGCAAGGCCATCGAGGGGGTGGTCGGCAAGAGCCCGGTGGTGCAGGAAGTGCTGGGGCGGCTGATGGCCGGCAAGGGCGCCGAGGCCAGGAACGTGCCGGCGTCGGTCGACAAGACCCCGGCCTGACTGAGCCGGCTCCGCTCCGGGGCCGCATGCCGCCTGTGTAGGAGCGAATTCATTCGCGACCGGTCGCGAATGAATTCGCTCCTACGGAAAGCCCCCACTTCTCGCGCAATCTTCAGGAAGCACAACGATGTCGGATGCCCAGGACGCCAGCCGCGAACAGGACATGGTGGATCAGGCTGTCGCCGAGGGCGGCGCCTACGAGGTGCTGCAGCGCCGGCTGGCCGAGCAGGGCCAGCGCCTGCGCCAGGGCGTCGACGCCCTCAACGCGCAGCGCCTGGCCGAGTTCGGCAGCAGCGAGATGGCGGTGCTTGGCCGGGTGCGCATCCGCACCGAGAACAACTGCATCGCCCGCGACATCGTCCAGGTCGGCGACTGCCTGCTGTTCGGCTACAACGTGTTCCTCGGCCTCAAGCAGGAAACCCGCGTCGAGGACGTGTTCTCCCTGTATCGCCTGAGTCACGCCGAGGAGGGCTATGAGGCCGAGCCGCAGCCGCTGGAGGGCAGCTTTCTCGGTCAGGCCAGCTTCGTGCAGGACTTCCGCGAGCTGTACAGCTACTACAAGAACACCCGCCTGCTGCAGCTGGTGGTGCGCGACGGCAAGCTGCTGGCCAGCTTCCAGATCGGCGAGCGACTCACCGACATCCGCGTGTTCCGCTGGTCGATCGCCGTCGACGGCGGCGAGGTGCGCTACCTCGACAACCGCGGCGAGCGCGACATCGCCCTGCCGGCGCCCTACGACTTCGCCTGGCAGAAGACCACGCGCGAGATGGTGGTCAACGGCCGTCATCCGCACGTCAACATCCTCGACACGGTGTTCGTCGAGACCATCGGCGGCGACCTGACCGTCAAGGTCGAGAACAACACCGAGGACGGCCTGGGCATCTACCGCGAGGCGGTGGTGGACAAGACCCAGTCGCTGGACGACGCACAGATCGAGTTCGCCCGCCTCGGCAGCCTGATCCTGCTCAAGGTGCTGCCGTACCGCGAGGAGCAGTGGCGCTACCTGGTGTTCAACGGCCTGACCCGCCAGGTCGAGCGCATCGACGCCATCGGCCAGGCCTGCGTGCAGCTGCCCGAGGACCACGGCATCGTCTTTCCCGGCGGCTACTACCTGCAGAACGGCGAGTCGCGGACCTTCGAGCAGCCGATGGCCGGCATGCGCTTCAAGCGCGCGGTGCGCTCGCCCAACGGCGAGGACGTGCTGTACATCTTCTACCAGCCGGAGGAGGGCCGCTCGGCGCTGTTCACCTACAACCTGATCGAACGCCAGCTGCACAGCCCGATCTTCGGCCACGGCTACGCGCGCCTGGAGGACGGGCGCATGGTGATCTTCGCCGCCGAGGGCGCCGAGCCGACGCGCATCCACCCCATGCAGATCTGGCAGACGCCGTTCGCCAGCGCCGAGTTCGCCGCCCGCCAGCCGCCGCGCAGCGGCTTCCTCGGCCGCATCGGCAACGCCGAGCTGGTGCGCGGGGTGTCCGAGCTGCGCAACCTGTGCCGCGAGATCGACGCCCGGTCGGTGTCGGTGCAGCGCTACGGCCAGCTGTGCCAGAGCGTGCGCCGCCTGTTCGACGCCTACCACTGGCTGGGCGCCGCCGAACTCGGCGAGCTGGCGCCGCTGCTGCGCGAGATCGCCGCCACCGCCGAGCGGGTGCTCGACGAGTTCGAGAAGGTCGAGAGCATCCGCCAGCAGTCGGTGCGCGCCATGGCCGAGGCCGAGACCCGCCAGCAGGCGCTGCTCGCCGGCCTGCACGTCGACAGCTGGGACGCGGTGGCGGCCTTCGTCGAGGCGCTCAACGCGCTGACCGCCCAGCGCGGCCTGCTGCTGACCATCCGCGACTACCGCTACATCGACGTGGCGCGCATCGACGCCATGGAGGCGGCGCTGCTCGAGGCGCAGGCGCGGGTCGCTGCGGCCACCGCGCGCTTCCTCGCCGGCGAGCGGGCGCTGGCGCCCTACGCCGAGCGCCTGGCCGAGCTGGACGGCGCGGCGCAGCA
>NZ_SSTC01000175.1 GCF_004801855.1 Pseudomonas sp. A-1
CGGCGCGGCGCCCAGGACCCCCGAGGCCTCGTCCGCGCCGCCGGCGGCGCCCGGCAGCGCGCCGGCGCAGGAGGCCAGCCAATGAACCGCACCTTCCTGCTGTTCCTGCTCGCGATCTTCGCCGCCGCGCTGCTCGGCCTGCTGATCGCCGAGGAGGCCGGCTACGTGCTGATCGCCTGGAAGGGCTTCCGCTACGAGTCCACCCTGTGGGTGTTCCTCGCCCTCGGAGCGGTCCTCTGGGCGCTGCTGGCCGGCGTGCGCCTGCTGCTCGGCCTGCTGGGCGCCTCGGGGCGGCTGGTCAACCCCTGGTCCGGGCGCAACCGCACGCGGCGCATGCAGCAGGCGGCCCAGCGCGGCCTGCTGGAGCTGGCCGCCGGGCGCTGGTCGCATGCCCTGCGCTTGCTGCGCCGGGTCGCCGTGCACAGTTCGCAGCCGCTGGTGCCCTACCTGGCCGCCGCCCGCGCGGCCAGCGAGCTGGGCGAGCACGCCAGCGCCGACCAGTTGCTCGAGGAGGCCCGCCAGCGCGAGCCGAAGGCGGCGCTGGCCGTCGACCTGGTGCAGGCCCAGCTGCTGATGGCGCGCGGGGCGGATGCCGAGGCGGCGAGCGTGCTGCAGGCGGTCCGCGACAAGCACCCGCGGCATCCCCACGTCCTGCGCCTGCTGGCGCAGCTGCAGCCGCGGCTGGGCAACTGGGCGGCGCTGTGCGAGCTGCTGCCCGAGCTGCGCCGGCAGAAGCTGCTGGCGGACGACGAGCTGGAGGCCCTCGAACTGCGCGCCCGTCGCGCCCTGCTGGAGCAGGCCGCAGCCGCTGGCGAGGCGCCGCTGGATGCGCTGCGCCAGGCGTGGCAGCAGCTGCCCCAGGCGCAGCGGCAGAAGCCGGCGCTGGTGGGCTGCCATGCCGAGCTGCTGCAGCGCCTGGGCGGTGGCGCGGAGGCCGAGGAGCTGCTGCGCGCCGCGCTCAAGCGCGACTACGACGCGCGCCTGGCCTACCTCTACGGGCTGGTCCAGGGGCGCGATCCGGCGCGCCAGCTGGCCAGCGCCGAGTCCTGGCTGAAGGGCCGCCCGGCCGACGCCGGCCTGCTGCTCAGCCTCGGCCGCCTGGCCCTGCGCAACCAGCTGTGGGGCAAGGCGCGCGATTACCTCGAGCACAGCCTGCAGCTCGAGCGGCGCGTCGAGACCTATGCCGAGCTGGCGCGCCTGCTGGCGCGCCTCGGCGAGGTCGAGCGCAGCAACCGCCTGCTGCAGGAGGGGTTCGGCCTGTTCGGCGGCGAACTGCCGGCGCTGCCGCAGCCGGCGCGCTGAGCGCATGGCGGCCGTGACGGTCGTCGCCTCGCACTTGACAGGTGGTGTCCAGCGTCTGCCGGGCGGCCTTGAAAGCCCGCCCGGCTTTCCTCTACCGTAGCGGCCTTCCGTTTCCTCCCACCGGAGCCGCCATGCCGCTGGCCAACCCCCGCCTGCTCAACCTTCTCGCCTTCCTCGCCTGCGCCGCGCTGCTGGCCTTCGGCCTCTACCTAGAGCATGCCGAGGGGCTCGAGCCCTGCCCGCTGTGCGTCGTCCAGCGCATCGAGTTCATCGGCGTCGGTCTCGCCTGCCTGGCGGCCGCCATCCACGGCCCGCAGCGTCGCGGTCGGCGCGTCTATGCCGGCCTGACTCTGCTGTTCGCCGCCGCCGGCCTCGCCTCGGCCGGCCGCCAGGTCTGGCTGCAGGGGCTGCCAGCGGACCAGCTGCCGGCCTGCCTGCCGAGCCTCGAGTACATGATGGAGGCGCTGCCGTTCCAGGACATCGTGCGCCTGATGCTGCACGGCACCGCCGACTGCGCCGAGGTGACCTGGACCCTGCTCGGCCTGAGCATCCCCGAGTGGAGCCTGCTGGCCTTCGCCGGCTTCGCCGCGCTGGCCGTGCTGCAGCTGCTGCGTCGCGACTGAGAATCGCCTCAAACGGCTGTATCAAAGTTTTCCCGGTGATGGCTTGCTGCCAGCGGCGGGGCCGGCATAGTCTGGCCGCCACCGGTCGCTGCTGGAGGCTGTCGCCGGGCAGTCCTCGCGGGGCCGGCAGCGATGCCGGGCGGCATCGTTTTCCCATGCGCACAACAACTCCACCGACGCGGGAAGCGAGGAAAACCATGCTCGAGAACTGTCGCAACGCCCAGGAACGCTGGGGTGGTGTCCACCTGCTGCTGGACCGCTGGCTGCAGGAGCGGCATCAGCTGGTCAGCGCCTTCCAGGCCCTCAATGCCCGTCCGCAGACCAGCGGACCCCTGCTGGAGGAGTTCTGCGCGCAGCTGATGGACTACCTGTCCGCCGGCCATTTCGAGATCTACGAGCAGTTGCTCGGCGAGGCGCGCGCCTTCGGCGACGGCCCGGCGCTGGTCCTGGCGGCCAAGGTGTTTCCGCAGCTCGAGGCCAGCACCGCGGTCATGCTCGACTTCAACGACCGCTGCGACAACGGCGACTGCCGCGACAGCGCCTGCGTCGCTCACGAGCTGGAGAAGCTCGGCCAGTTGCTGGAGCAGCGCTTCGAGCTGGAAGACTGCCTGATCGAGGTGCTGCACAACGTGCACAGCGGTGCGGCCACCAGCCAGGCCGGCCAGGCCTGAGCTGCGGCAGGACTGGAGCCTCTGGAAGCCCCGTCGCCGCCGGACTAGTATGGGGGGACACTCATAGCCGGGAGGCATTTCATGGCGACCAGGAACAAGCCAGTCACCACGCCGCTGCATCTGCTGCAGCAGCTGTCCCACAGTCTGCTCGAGCATCTGGAGCAGGCCTGCAGCCAGGCGCTGGTGGATGCCGAGAAGCTGCTGGCCAAGCTGGAGAAGCAGCGCAGCAAGGCCCAGGACAAGCTGCACAAGGCTTCCGCCCGCCTCGAGGAGGCCGCCGCCGCCGGCAAGGCCAAGGCCCAGGCCAAGGCGCGCGAGAGCATCGCCGAGCTGGAGGAGCTGCTCGACACCCTCCGCCAGCGCCAGGGTGAAACCCGCGACTACATCGTGCGCCTGAAGGCCGATGCCGAGCAGAGCCTGCACCTGGCCCAGGGCATCGGCAAGGTCAAGGAGAGCGTGGCCAGCCTGCTGGCCCGCCGCGAGGCCGGCGAAGCCGAAGCGCAGGCCGTTACCAAGCCGCGCGCGCCACGGCGTCCGCGCGTCGCCGCAGCGCCCGCCGTGGCGCCGATCCCCGCC
>NZ_SSTC01000176.1 GCF_004801855.1 Pseudomonas sp. A-1
AGGTCGAGGCCGTCGCGGCTGGCCAGCCGTTCGGCGCGGGCGAGGATGCGCCGGTGCAGGTCGCCGCCGCCGGCGCGCGCCTGGCGGCAGGCCTCGGCGTCCTCCAGCGGGCCGGCCTGCTCCTCGGTCAGGCGCAGGGTTTCGGCGAGCCAGAGGGCTTCGGGGATGGACTCGAGCGGCAAGGGGACTCCATGTCGGCGGGGCTGATGGGCAGAGGATAACCGCTGCGCGCCGGCGCCGGCATCGTCAGCTCCGCTGTCGGCTGCTATCCTCGCGCCCCATGAACACTCCGACGCTCCCCCTCGCCCTGATCGCCGCGCTGGCCGACAACCGCGTGATCGGCATCGACAACCGCCTGCCCTGGCACCTGCCGGCGGACCTCAGGCACTTCAAGGCCCTGACCCTCGGCAAGCCGATCATCATGGGCCGCAAGACCTGGGACTCGCTGGGCCGCCCGCTGCCCGGCCGGCTCAACCTGGTGGTCAGCCGCCAGGCCGGCCTCGCGCTGGACGGCGCCGAGGTGCTGCCCTCGCTCGCGGCGGCCATCGCCCGCGCCGAGCAGTGGGCGCGCGCGCAGGGCGTCGACGAGCTGATGCTGATCGGCGGCGCCGAGCTGTACGCCCAGGGCCTGCCGCTGGCGCAGCGCCTGTACCTGACCCGGGTGCACCTCGCCCCGCAGGGCGATGCCTTCTTCCCCGCGTTCACCGAGGACGACTGGCGGCTGGCCGGGCGCGAGGCGCACGCGGCCGACGGCGAGACGCCGGCGCACGCCTACGAGCGCTGGGAGCGCGCGCAGCCGCTGGCGTGACGGCGCACCGTGGCCTGAGGGGCGCTCAGCCCAGGCCGAATTCTTCCCAGACCTGCGCCGCACCGTGGTGGAGGATGCCGTGGCGGCGCGCCAGCGCCTGGCGGTCGCGGTCGTAGCCGCCGCCGATCACGCAGGCCACCGGGATGTCGCGGGACAGGCAGTGGCGCAGCACCGCCAGGTCGCGCGCGGCGATGCCGGCGTCGCTGAGTTCGAGCAGGCCGAGCACGTCGTCCTTGTGCACGTCCACCCCGGCGTCGTAGAGCACCAGGTCCGGCTGGTAGAGGTGCAGCAGGTAGCCGAGCGCCTCGTCCACCGTCTGCAGGTAGGCGGCGTCGCCCATCCCCGCCGGCAGGTCGAAGTCCCAGTCGCTGCGCGCCTTGCGCGGCGGGAAGTTGCCTTCGCAGTGCAGCGACACGGTCACCGCGTCGCGGCAGTCTTCCAGCAGGGTGGCGGTGCCGTCGCCCTGGTGCACGTCGCAGTCGAAGATCAGCAGGCGGTGCACCCGGCCGCTCTCCAGCAGCTGGCGGGCGACCACCGCCAGGTCGTTGAACACGCAGAAGCCCGAGGGGCGCTCGCGATGGGCGTGGTGGGTGCCGCCGGCCAGATGGCAGGCCAGGCCGTGCTGCAGGGCCAGCTCGGCGGTCAGCAGCGAGCCGCCCTGGGCGCGCAGGGTGCGGCGCACCAGCCCCTCGCTCCACGGCAGGCCGAGCTGGCGCTCCAGCTCGCGCGGCAGCTCGCCGGCGACGAAGCGCTCGATGTAGTCCGCGGCGTGGGTGAGGGCGAGGATGTCGAGCGGGCAGGGCTGCGGGCTGTGCCAGGCGGCCGCCGGCAGGCTGGCGCGCAGGTGCTCGTGGAGCAGGCGATACTTCTCCATCGGGAAGCGGTGCCCGGCCGGCAGCGGCGGGCTGTAGTCGGGGTGGTATACCAGCGGCAGGGGCATGGGCGGCGGCCAGCGGGCGGGACGGAACGGCATTATGCGCTGCGTCGCGGCGCGCCGGGGAGGGAGGCTCGGCCTGCCGTCGGTCGGCGCGTCCTGCGCTGCAACATCGGCCCTCGGCGCAGCCGACAGCCACCGGGAAAATCGTTACCATCGTCACCATTGCACGGTCCCGTGACGCGGCTCCGACCGCCCGGGCGATCATTCCGGCCCGCGCCCGGGGCGCCGGCCTCCCCGCATCTGAAGGAGATACAGCATGACCCAAGTGCTCGACGAGCTGGTGGCCCTGCTCAGCCTGGAAACCATCGAGGAAAACCTGTTCCGCGGCGTCAGCCAGGACCTCGGTTTCCGCCAGCTGTTCGGCGGCCAGGTGATCGGCCAGTCGCTGTCGGCGGCCAGCCAGACGGTGGCGGCGGACCGGCACATGCACTCCATGCACGCCTACTTCCTGCGCCCGGGCGATGCCACCCAGCCGGTGGTCTACCAGGTCGACCGGGTGCGCGACGGCGGCAGCTTCACCACCCGCCGCGTGCTGGCGATCCAGAAGGGCCGGCCGATCTACAGCTGCAGCGTGTCCTTCCAGCAGGAGGAGGAGGGCTTCAGCCACCAGGTGCCGACGATGCCCGACGTGCCGGGGCCGGAGGAACTGCTCTCCGAGCAGGAGCTGTGCGGCGCGCTGGGCTCGGAGCCGGTGGAGGGCATGCGCGAGCGCCTGCACTTCGAGATGCCGATCGAGATCCGTCCGGTCGAGCCGGCCGACGTCGGCCACCCGCAGCCGCGCGCGCCCTACAAGTACCTGTGGGTACGCGCCGCCGGCACGCTGCCGGACAACCCGGCGCTGCACAAGTACCTGATGGCCTACGCCAGCGACTTCGGCCTGCTGACCACCGCGCTGCTGCCCCACGGGGTGTCCTTCTGGCAGCGCTCGATGCAGATCGCCAGCCTCGACCACTCGCTGTGGTTCCACCGCAACGACCTGCGCGCCGACCAGTGGCTGCTGTTCGCCCTGGACAGCCCGTGGGCCGGCAACGGTCGCGGCTTCACCCGCGGCAACATCTTCAACCGCGAGGGCGAGCTGCTCGCCTCGGTGGTCCAGGAAGGCCTGATCCGTCATCGCCCGGACTGGGCCTGAACGTGGCCGGCAGCGCGATGCGCCTGGCGCGGCTGCGCCACTGGGTGTTCGACATGGACGGTACCCTGACCGTCGCCGTGCACGACTTCGCGGCGATCCGTCGTGCCCTGGACATCCCGGCGCAGGACGACATCCTCGCCCACCTGGCCGCGCTGCCGGCGCCGGAGGCGGCGGCCAAGCACGCCTGGCTGCTGGCCCACGAGCGCGAGCTGGCCGAGGCCGCGCGCCCGGCGCCGGG
>NZ_SSTC01000177.1 GCF_004801855.1 Pseudomonas sp. A-1
CAGCGCACCGCCGACGGCGGCGCGCAGCTGCTCGCGGTCGACCGCCGGAACCGGCGCGGCCTGCGGCGGCAGCTGGTCGGCCAGCTGTTCGGCGGCGTTGAACACCTGCAGGCAGGCGCCGCAGCGCACGGCGCCGCGGGCCATGCCGAGCTGCGCGCGGGAGACGCGGAAGCGGGTCTGGCAATGGGGGCACTGGGTGACGAACGACTCGGTCATGCTGGCGGCAATCCGGAACAGGTCAGATGGTCATTCTAGCGCAGCGCCGTGCGCCCCGGCAGCGGGCCGACCGTTCAGCGGCGCACGCCGCTGATGCGTACCCAGCCGTCCTTCACGGCGGTGGGATCGAGGTCGAAGGCGCCTGCGTAGGCGGCGCGCACTTCCTCGGCCTGCTCGGCGAGGATGCCGGACAGCGCCAGGCGCCCGCCGTTCTTGACCAGCGCAGTGATGGTCGGCGCCAGCTGCACCAGCGGGCCGGCGAGGATGTTGGCGACCACCACGTCGGCCGGCTGCGGCGGCAGGTCGGCCGGCAGGTAGACCGGGAAGCGTGCCGGGTCGATGCCGTTGCGGTCGGCGTTGTCGCGCGAGGCCTCCAGCGCCTGCGGGTCGATGTCGGTGCCCACCGCCTGCGGCGCGCCGAGCAGCAGCGCGGCGATGGCGAGGATGCCCGAGCCGCAGCCGAAGTCGAGCACGGTGCAGCCGGCGAGGTCCTGACCGTCCAGCCACTCCAGGCATAGCGCGGTGGTCGGGTGGGTGCCGGTGCCGAAGGCCAGGCCGGGGTCGAGCAGCAGGTTGACCGCGTCGGGCTCGGGCGCCTGGTGCCAGCTCGGCACGATCCACAGGCGCTGGCCGAAGCGCATCGGCTGGAAGTTGTCCATCCAGCTGCGCTCCCAGTCCTGGTCCTCGATGCGCTCGACCTGATGCTCGGGCAGTTCGCCGCCGCGCAGCAGCCCGAGGTGGGCGAGCACCGCGTCGCCGTCGGTGCCGTCCTCGAACAGGGCGAGCAGGTGGGTGTGGCTCCACAGCGGGGTGGTGCCGAGGTCGGGCTCGAAGATCGGCTGGTCCTCGGCGTCCATGAAGGTCACCGAGACGGCGCCCAGTTCCAGCAGCTGGTCTTCCAGCTCGGCGGCCTGGTCGGGGGTGATGGCGAGTCGGACTTGCAGCCAGGGCATGGGGGAGGCCTCTTCGGGAATGGGCGGGAAAGGCGGGCAAGCTTACTGGAGGGGCGGTTGCGCGGCCAGTGCGGGGTAGGGTGCGCCGTGCGCACCAGCAAATCCACCACGCCCTGGAGGGGCGGAGGCGCTGCAGTGCAGCTCCGTAGGGTGCGCCGTGCGCACCACCGGGCCACGGCGCCATCACGGTGCGCGCGGCGCACCCTACGAAAAGCGGAAACGACAGGGGCCGCCCGAAGGCAGCCCCTGTGGTTCAGCGCCGAGCCGGGGCTCAGTGCTTGTCCATACCCAGTTTCTTTTCCAGGTAGTGGATGTTGACGCCGCCCTTGCAGAAGCCGGCATCGCGGGTCAGGTCGCGGTGCAGCGGGGCGTTGGTCTTGATGCCGTCGACGATCAGCTCGTCCAGGGCGTTGCGCATGCGGCCCATGGCCTCGTCGCGGCTGGCACCGAAGGTGATCAGCTTGGCGATCAGCGAATCGTAGTACGGCGGTACCGCGTAGCCGTCGTACAGGTGCGAGTCGACGCGCACACCGTTGCCGCCCGGGGCATGGTAGTGCTTGACCTTGCCGGGGCTCGGCATGAAGGTGCGCGGGTCTTCGGCGTTGATCCGGCACTCGATGGCGTGACCGCGGATCACCACGTCTTCCTGCCTGATCGACAGCTTCTCGCCGCCGCCGATGCGCAGCATCTCCTTGACGATGTCGATGCCGGTGACCATCTCGGTGACCGGGTGCTCGACCTGCACGCGGGTGTTCATCTCGATGAAGTAGAAGTTGCCGTCTTCATAGAGGAACTCGAAGGTGCCGGCGCCGCGGTAGCCGATGTCGATGCACGCCTGCACGCAGTGGGCCTGGACCTTGCGGCGGGCGTCCTCGTCGATCAGCGGGGCGGGCGCTTCCTCGATCACCTTCTGGTGGCGGCGCTGCAGCGAGCAGTCGCGGTCGCCCAGGTGGATGGCGTTGCCCTGGCCGTCGGCCAGCACCTGGATCTCCACGTGGCGCGGGTTGACCAGGAACTTCTCCAGGTAAACCATCGGGTTGCCGAAGGCGGCGCCGGCCTCGGTGCGGGTCAGCTTGGCCGAGGCAATCAGGTCCTCTTCCTTGTGCACCACGCGCATGCCGCGACCACCGCCGCCGCCGGCGGCCTTGATGATCACCGGATAGCCCACTTCGCGGGCGATCTTCAGTGCTTCCTGCTCGTCTTCCGGCAGCGGGCCGTCGGAACCCGGCACGGTCGGCACGCCGGCCTTCTTCATGGCGTTCTTGGCCGAGACCTTGTCGCCCATCAGGCGGATCACGTCGGCGGTCGGACCGATGAAGGTGAAGCCGGATTTCTCCACCTGCTCGGCGAAGTCGGCGTTCTCGGCGAGGAAGCCGTAGCCCGGGTGGATGCCGTCGGCACCGGTGACCTCGGCGGCGGCGATGATCGCCGGGATGCTCAGGTAGGACTGGGCGGAAGCCGCCGGGCCGATGCACACGGACTCATCGGCCAGCGAGACATGCATCAGATCGCGGTCGGCAGTCGAGTGCACCGCCACGGTCTTGATGCCCAGTTCCTTGCACGCGCGCAGGACGCGCAGGGCGATCTCGCCGCGGTTGGCAATCAGGACTTTTTGCAACATCGCAGGTACTCCGCGTGTCAGACGATGGTGAACAGCGGCTGGTCGAATTCAACCGGATGGCCGTTCTCGACCAGGACCTGGCCGATGGTGCCGCTGGCTTCGGCCTCGATGTGGTTCATCATCTTCATCGCTTCGACGATGCACAGGATGTCGCCCTTCTTGACGCTCTGGCCGACTTCGACGAACGGCTTGGCGTCCGGCGAGGAGGCGCGGTAGAAGGTGCCGACCATCGGCGAGCGCACCACGTTGCCGGTCAGCGCCGGGGCGGCCGGAGCGGCGGCAGCGGCCGGAGCGGCCGCCGGGGCGGCGACCGGAGCCGGGGCC
>NZ_SSTC01000178.1 GCF_004801855.1 Pseudomonas sp. A-1
CCGCCGCCGTCGACAGCGGCGCCGCCGTGCAGCCGGTGGCGCTGCGCTACCGGCGCGCCGGCGCCCGCGACGCGCTGGCGCCCTTCGTCGGCGACGACGAGCTGCCGGCACACCTGCTGCGCCTGCTGAGCGCCGAACGGGCGGTGGTGGAAGTCACCCTGCTGGAACCGATCGCCGTGGCCGGACTCACCCGCAGCGAACTGGCGCGCCGCGCCCATGCGGCGATCGCCGCGGTGGTCTGCCCCGCCGAGGCGCAGGACGAGCGGGAGGCAGCCTGAGTCAGGCCGTGCGCGCGGCGCGGGCGAAGGCGATCAGTTCGGGATAGAAGGCGCGGAAGTCGTCGAGCAGCCAGGGATACAGGCGCGCCAGCTCGGCCAGCGCGCCGTCCAGGCTTTCCGGGCGCGACAGGCGCCGCTGCATGTTCAGCAGCACCCGCTCCAGCACGGCGAACTCGCGGTAGCTGCCCAGCCAGTCCTGTTCGGCCATGCGCGGGGCGATCAGCGCCAGCCGCCCGGGCAGCTCGGCCTCGGCGGCCAGCACGCCGTACACCCGCGCGCTGAAGCACTGCAGCGGCTCGTCGGCGTAGTCGTCCCAGTGGCTGGCCAGACAGTGGTCGAAGAACAGGTCGAGGAGGATGCCGGCGTAGCGCCGCCGCTCGGCGGGAAAGCGCGCCACCGCCAGCCGCACCTGCGGGTGGCGGTCGGTGAAGGCGTCGATGCGCCGGTGCAGGCCGATGGCGGCCTCGACCTCCGGGGCGAAGCGCCCGCCCAGCGGACCCTTGACGAAGTCGCCATACAGGCTGCCGAGCAGCTGCGCCGGCTGCGCGCCGCCGAGGTGCAGATGGGCAAGGTAGTTCATGCCCCCAGCTTAACCCCCTGCTCCGCCAGCCGGTAGTATGGGAGCCCCTTCCCCGCGCAAGGACACCGACAATGCCGACCCTGTTCGATCCCCTCCAGGTGGGCGACCTGCAGTTGCCCAACCGCATCATCATGGCCCCGCTGACCCGCTGCCGCGCCGAGCCCGGTCGGGTGCCCGGTGCGCTGATGGCCGAGTACTACGTGCAGCGCGCCAGCGCCGGGCTGATCATCAGCGAGGCCACCGCGGTGACGCCGATGGGCGTCGGCTACCCGGATACCCCCGGCATCTGGTCCGAGGAGCAGGTGCTGGGCTGGAAGAACGTCACCTCCGCGGTGCATGCCGCCGGCGGGCGCATCTTCCTGCAGTTGTGGCACGTCGGGCGCATCTCCGATCCCTGCTACCTGGACGGCGCACTGCCGGTGGCGCCCAGCGCGGTGCAGCCCAGGGGCCACGTCAGCCTGGTCCGTCCCAAGCGCGAGTACGTCACCCCGCGCGCGCTGGACACTGCGGAAATCGCCGGCATCGTCGCGGCCTACCGCCAGGGCGCGGAGAACGCCAAAGCCGCCGGCTTCGACGGCGTGGAGATCCACGGCGCCAACGGTTATCTGCTCGACCAGTTCCTGCAGGACAGCACCAACCGGCGCAGCGACCAGTACGGCGGCTCGCTGGAGAACCGCGCGCGGCTGCTGCTGGAAGTCACCGATGCCTGCATCGGCGTGTGGGGCGCCGGCCGCGTCGGCATGCACCTGGCGCCGCGCGCCGACGCCCACGACATGGGCGACTCCGACCGCGCCGCGACCTTCGCCTACGTCGCCCGCGAGCTGGGCAGGCGCGGCATCGCCTTCATCTGCGCCCGCGAGCACGAGGCCGTCGACAGCCTCGGCCCGCAGCTCAAGCAGGCGTTCGGCGGCGTGTACATCGCCAACGAGCGCTTCACCAGGGAGCAGGCCGAGCGCTGGCTGGCCGAGGGCAAGGCCGATGCGGTGGCCTTCGGCATCCCGTTCATCGCCAACCCCGACCTGCCGGCGCGCCTGGCCGCCGCTGCGCCGCTTAACGCGGCGGACAGCAGCACCTTCTACGCGGCCGGCCCGGCCGGCTACATCGACTACCCGACCCTGTAATACCCTCGCCGACGAAAAAGCCCCGGTTGCCAGCGGCAGCCGGGGCTTTTCATTGGCGTGCCCAAATCAGCGGGCGTTGAGCTGCTGCTGCAGGTTCTGCACCTGCGCCTGCAGGGTGGTGATGTTGCGGGTCATCTGCGCGCGGAAGGCGTCCAGCTCGGCAGTGCCGGCTGCCGCGGCGGCCGGGCGGCTGTCCAGCTGGCTGCGCAGCACCAGCAGATCATCCTCGAGGCGCTTGATCGCCGGCGCGGGATTGCCCTGCTTCTTCAGCAGTGCGACGTCGCCGGCCAGGCCCTGCAGGCGCCCTTCCAGCTGGCTCGCCTGGCCTTGCGCCGCCTTCAGCGCCGCCTGCTCCTCGGCCAGCCCCTTGAGCCGGCCATCCAGGCTGCTCAGCCCGCCCTGCTGCTCCTTCAGAGTCGCGGCCAGCTGGCTGGCGCTGCCCTGCTGCTCCCTGAGCGCGGCAGCCAGCTGCTCGGCAGCCCCGCGCTGGCTCTTCAACTCGCCGCGCAGCTGCTCCAGCTTGCGCTCCTGGCCGTCGAGCTGCTCGCTCGCACTCTGCTGCTGCTTGCCGAGCTGAGCCAGACGGCCTTCCATCTGCTTGATGCGCAGCTTGAGCGCCTCGCTCTCGCTGGTGACGCTGGACTCGGTGGCCACCACCTTGCCGGAGATGTCCTTCAGGCGCCCGGCGGCATCCTCGCTGATCCGCGCGAAGCTCTCCTGGGTCGCCACCAGCTGCTGCTCCAGACGCGCCAGCTGCTGCTGGCTCCACCAGCCGAGGCCGGCCAGCGCGGCCAGCAGCAGGGCGGACAGCAGCCACGGGGCGCGGCTGCCGCGCCCGCGCGGCGCGG
>NZ_SSTC01000179.1 GCF_004801855.1 Pseudomonas sp. A-1
CGGTCTCGCCGGCCGCGCGCCGCGCGTCGGCGGCCGCCGCCTGGGCGCGCGCCTGGTCGGCGGTGACGCTGATGAAGCTGTTGAGCTGCGGGTCGAGCTGCTGGATGCGCGCGAGCAGGGCGTCGCTCAGCTCGACGGAGGAGAAGTCCTTGGCGGCCAGGCCGCGGGCGATTTGCGCCAGAGTCAGTCGATGCATCACTCGATCACCTTGGGAACCAGATACAGGCCGTTTTCCACCGCCGGGGCGATGGCCTGGTAGTCTTCGCGGTGGTTTTCCTCGCTCACCACGTCGGCGCGCAGACGCTGGGTGGCTTCCAGCGGGTGGGCCAGCGGTTCGATGCCGTCGGTGTTCACCGCCTGCATCTGGTCGATCAGGCCGAGGATGTTGTTGAGGGTCTCGGTGGTGCGCGGAATCTCCGCCTCGTCCAGCCCCAGGCGGGCCAGGTGGGCGATCTTTTCCACGTCGGAGCGTTCGAGCGCCATCGGGTGTCTCCAGCGGAAAAGCGACGAATGACCGGCAGGCGATGGCATGGAACGAAGGCCGCCAAACGGCGGTCAAAGGCCGCGATTGAGGGCCATGCAGGCCCGGAAAAGCGAGCAATCTAACATATGTGCGCCTTGCCCAAAATCCCTGCCGTTGTTAGAGTTCGCCGCACTTTTAGCCACGCGTTCCCCCCAGGGTTTTCTGTCCCATGTTGAAAAAACTGCGCGGCATGTTTTCCAGCGATCTGTCGATCGACCTGGGTACTGCCAACACCCTTATTTATGTGCGTGAGCGCGGGATTGTGCTCAACGAACCCTCCGTGGTCGCCATCCGCAACCAGGGCAATCAGAAGAGCGTGGTGGCTGTCGGGACCGACGCCAAGCGCATGCTGGGGCGTACCCCGGGCAACATCTCCGCCATCCGGCCGATGAAGGACGGCGTGATCGCCGACTTCAGCGTCTGCGAGAAGATGCTGCAGTACTTCATCAACAAGGTGCACGAGAACAGCTTCCTGCAGCCGTCGCCGCGCGTGCTGATCTGCGTGCCGTGCAAGTCGACCCAGGTCGAGCGCCGCGCGATCCGCGAGTCGGCCCTCGGCGCCGGCGCCCGCGAGGTGTTCCTGATCGAGGAGCCGATGGCCGCGGCCATCGGCGCCGGCCTGCCGGTGGACGAGGCGCGCGGCTCGATGGTGGTCGACATCGGCGGCGGCACCACCGAGATCGCCCTGATCTCGCTGAACGGCGTGGTCTACGCCGAATCCGTGCGCGTCGGCGGCGACCGCTTCGACGAGGCCATCGTCACCTACGTGCGCCGCAACTACGGCAGCCTGATCGGCGAGGCGACCGCCGAGCGCATCAAGCAGGAAATCGGCACCGCCTTCCCGGGCAGCGAACTGCGCGAGATCGACGTGCGTGGCCGCAACCTGGCCGAGGGCGTGCCGCGCAGCTTCACCCTCAACTCCGCCGAGGTGCACGAGGCGCTGCAGGAATCGCTGGCGGCCATCGTCCAGGCGGTGAAGAGCGCCCTCGAGCAGTCGCCGCCGGAGCTGGCCTCGGACATCGCCGAGCGCGGCCTGGTGCTGACCGGCGGCGGCGCGCTGCTGCGCGACCTGGACAAGCTGCTGGCCCAGGAAACCGGCCTGCCGGTGATCGTCGCCGAGGATCCGCTGACCTGCGTCGCCCGCGGCGGCGGTCGCGCCCTGGAGATGATCGACCGCCACGCCATGGACCTGCTGTCGACCGAGTAACCGGCCAGCGCCAGGCGGCCGGCGCGGCGTTGCTGCGCGCCCGTCGCCTGGCGCGTCCTGTCTGACGTTGCGAGGGGGCTCGCCATCAAACCGCTTTTTGCCAAGGGGCCCTCGCTGGGCGTGCGCCTGCTGGTGCTCACCGTGCTGTCGGTGGCGCTGATGGTGGTGGACGCCCGTTTCGACGCGCTCAAGCCGCTGCGCAGCCAGCTGGGCCAGGTGCTCACGCCGCTGTACTGGCTGGCCGAGCGTCCGGTGCGCCTGTGGGAAAGCGTCGGCCAGCGGTTCAGCAGCCGCGACGAGCTGATCGCCGAGAACGAGAAGCTCAAGGCCGAGGCCCTGCTGCTGCAACGCCGCCTGCAGAAGCTGGCCACCCTCACCGAGCAGAACGTGCGCCTGCGCGAGCTGCTCAACTCGGCCGCGCTGGTCGACGAGCAGGTGCTGGTCGGCGAGCTGATCGGCATCGACCCCAATCCCTTCACCCACCGCATCCTCATCGACAAGGGCGAGAAGGACGGCGTCACCCTCGGCCAGCCGGTGCTCGACGCCCTCGGCCTGATGGGCCAGGTGGTCGAGGTGATGCCCTATACCGCCCGCGTGCTGCTGCTCACCGACACCACCCACAGCATTCCGGTGCAGGTCAACCGCAACGGCCTGCGCGCCATCGCCGTCGGCACCGGCAATCCCGAACAGCTCGAGCTGCGCCACGTCGCCGACACCGCCGACATCAAGGAAGGCGACCTGCTGGTCAGCTCCGGCCTCGGCCAGCGCTTCCCGGCCGGCTACCCGGTGGCCACGGTCAAGGAAGTGATCCACGACTCCGGCCAGCCGTTCGCCGTGGTCCGCGCGGTGCCGACCGCGCGCCTCAACCGCAGCCGCTACCTGCTGCTGGTGTTCAGCGACCAGCGCACCCCCGAGCAGCGTGCGGTGGACGCCGCGCTGGCCCAGGAGGCGGCTGATCGCGAGGCGGCCCAGTCGGGCGCCGCCCCGCAGCCGCCCGCGAGCGAGCCCGCCGCGCC
>NZ_SSTC01000180.1 GCF_004801855.1 Pseudomonas sp. A-1
CGTGCCGGCTGCTGGCCGCGCAGGGCTACCGGGTGGCGGCGCTGGACCTCAGCGAGCCGGCGCCGCTGCCGGCCGGCGCCTGGTTCCGCGCCTGCGACGTGTCCTCGCGCGCCGCCGTGGCGGCGGCGGTGGAGGAGGTGGAGCGCGAGCTGGGCGAGATCGACGCGCTGGTCAACGTGGCCGGCGTGGTCTCCAGGGGCAGCGCGCTGGATCTCGACGAGGCCGAGCTGCAGCGGGTGCTGCGCATCAACGTGCAGGGCACGCTGATTCCCTGCCAGCTGGTCGGCCGGCGCATGGCCGGGCGGGGCCGGGGCGCCATCGTCAACATCGGCTCGGTGGTCGGCAAGAACGGCGGCAACGCCCGCCCGTGGCTGGACCCGGCCGAGCAGGCCAGCGCCGGCAACGTGGCCTACGGCATGTCCAAGGCGGCGGTGCACAGCCTGACCCAGTTCCTCGCCAAGGAACTGGCCAGCCGCGGCGTGCGGGTCAACGCGGTGGCGCCCGGCCCGATCGCCACCGACATGACCACGACCTTCCCCGAGAGCCTGCGCGCGCTGATCCCGCTCGGGCGCATGGGTCGCGCCGAGGAGGTCGCCGAGGCGGTGGCCTTCCTGCTCTCCGACAAGGCCGGCTTCATCAGCGGCGAAATCCTCGACATCAACGGCGCCCTGTGGTGCGACTGATTCAACCCAGCAGAGACTTGAAACAATGAAGAGCATCTATCTGGTTCTGGACATGCAGAACGACCTGATCCACGAAGACGGCGCCAGCGGCAAGTCGCCGCTGGGCGAGCAGGTGCGCTCGCGCGAGATCATCGCGCGCACCGCCGCGGCCATCGACAAGGCGCGCAGCAAGGGCATCCCGGTGGCCTTCGTGCGCGTGGCCTTCTCCGACGACCACCGCGAGGCCAACCCGGCCTCGCAGGTGTTCGGCCCGATCGCCCGCAACGGCATCCTCAAGATGAACGCCTGGGGCGGCCAGGTGCACGCGGCGCTGGCGCCGCAGGCCGGCGAGTGGGACATCGTCAAGCACCGCGTCTCGCCGTTCTACCAGACCAAGCTGGAGCTGCTGCTCAAGCGCGAGGGCATCGAGCGCATCTACTGCAGCGGGGTGAGTACCCAGGCGGTGGTGCAGGCTACAGTACGCGACGCGCATGACCGCGACTTCGACGTGGTGCTGTTGGAGGACTGCTGTGCTTCGCCTTCGGCCCAGGAGCATGCCAACTCGGTGGCCAGCATCGGCCGCTTCTGCACGGTGACCACCTCGGACGCCGCGTTCGACTGACAGAGCTGGGTGGACCAGCGGAGATACGGAAATGACCACGCTGGAAAACCCGTCGCTGCGCACCGAGGGCGCGCCTGTGCAGGGCACGGCCCTCGGCGCCACTGCCGCGCTGATCGTCGGCACCTTCGCGGTGGTGATGTCGGCGACCACCATCAACATCGCCATCGTGCCGATGATGCAGGAGTTCGCCGTCAGCCACCGGGTGGCGCAGCTGTTCTCCTCGCTGTTCCTCGGCGCCACCGTGCTCACCGCGCCGCTGGCCGCCTGGCTGTCGCGGCGCTTTGGCGCGCGCCAGGTGTTCCTCGGCGTGCTGCTGCTCTACGCGCTCGCCTCGCTGGCGGCCACCTTCTCCGACTCCTTCCTCTCCATGCTGCTGGCCCGCGGCCTGCAGGGCGCCTGTGCCGGGGTCATCCAGCCGCTGTCGATGTTCCTGGTGCTGGCGGCGGCGCCGCCGGAGCGCCAGGGGCGGGCCATGTCGCTGTACGGCCTCGGCGTGGTGCTGGCCCCGGCGCTGGGGCCGACCATCGCCGGCTGGTTCGTCGATCACGTCGGCTGGCGCAGCACCTTTTCCCTCGGCGTGCCGCCCGCTCTGCTGGCGCTGGGCCTCGGCTGGTTCTGCCTGCCGCGCAGCGCAGCGGAGCGGGAGGAGGGCGGCAGCTTCGACTGGCCGGGCCTCGCCCTGCTCGGCGTGCTGGTGACGCTGGTCTTCGCCACGCCGCTGGCGCTGGAGCGTTCGGCCCTGCTGGCCGGGGCGCTGTGCCTGCTGTGGCTGGGTACCGGCTGGCTGTTCTGGCGCGTCGAGCGCGCTCGCAAGGATGCGCTGCTGCCCTTCGCGCTGTTCGCCAGCCCGGGCTTTCGCGCCGCGGCGCTGGTCAGCGTCGCCTACGGCGCCGGCATGTACGGCTCCACCTTCCTGATCCCGGTGTTCATGCAGGGCGCGCTGGGCATCCCGGCGCTGACCACCGGCAACATCCTGCTGCTCGGCGGCGTGGCCCTGGCGCTGAGCACCAGCCTGGCCGGGCGGGTGGTCGACCGCCTGTCCGCGCGCCTGGTGGTGGGGGCCGGGCTGGCCAGCTTCGCCCTGGCCTGCGCGCTGCTGGCCTGGGCCCGCGAGCTGGCGTGGATCGCCGTGGCGGTGGTGCTCTGCCGCATCGGCCTGGGGCTGGTGATTCCCGGCCTGTATACCGGCATGGCCCAGGTGGTGGTGCCCGGCGGCCTGCGCGAAGGCACCGCGGTGATCACCCTGCTGCGCCAGGGCGGCGGGGCGCTGGGGGTGTCGCTGATCGGCGTGCTGACGGCCTCCGCCGGCAGCGCCGAGCTGGCCGGCTGGCTGGGCCTGGCGCCGGCGGGCAGCGCGGCCGCG
>NZ_SSTC01000181.1 GCF_004801855.1 Pseudomonas sp. A-1
ATGCTGAGTTCGTGGTAAGACATGGCAACACCGTACCGGAAAGGTCAGGTGTTGCACTCAGTTTTTGCCGCCGCCCTGTGAACCCTCTACTGCGAGCCGCATCAATTCCATCCCTGATCATTTGTTGATCACCCGGATTGTCCCCCTTGTTTCTGTGATCAAGCAATGACCGAGCAATTGACTCTGCATTGGATAATCCATCTGCCTTTCCCTGAGCCCACCCAGCACCATACTCTAGAACAGCATCCGGGATACCTAGCGCACGCCCAACGGCTCCGTAATTGAAATTTCCAAAATCCGCATATTTCGACTTCGGCTCAAGCTGCTTATAATCCATGGACTGACTTGGCGGCAAATGCCCATCCTTATTATTCCTAACACGCTCATAAAACCAATCAAATGTTTCCTTAGGCGTATGAGTAGCCTGATACTGATTTGCCTGAAAAACGTTATTAGCAACGCTCACCCCCGGTGGAACTGCGCCAGCAAAACCATAGTTATCATTCACTTTTTAAGCTCCTCAAAAAAGCGCTTGAAAACATACAAATGAACCAGCACAACCCCCGGCAGAGAAAACAACAACGACCCGAGCGCTGCCATAACCATAATCAATCCAGAGCCAATATCGTCCCCTCTAGCTACAGGATCTGGCATGACATGAGTACTGTCATAAATATAACCAGCTATGGAGGCAAAAAATCCGCCAACAGCGAAAACCAAAAAGACACTAGCAAGCATGGCTACTATCTCAAGAAAAATAAATCGCACCAGCCTGACGTGAAGCAACGAGCGAACCTTGTTAGATATCCAATCCATCAAATCTCTTCCTGCACCAAACTTACGTGCATGCTCTGACGCCCCATATTCACCACCCCATCCACTTGCAGCCCCCTGGGCACTTGGTGGGTAATAAATATCATCGTCACCTTGCCCTTGAGCCGATTGATGGTTTGAGCGAAGTACTCAGCGGTCTGTTGGTCGAGATTGGAAATCGCCTCATCGAAAATCAGCACCTTGGGGCGCTTCAAAAGCGCGCGGGCAATCGCAACACGCTGACGCTGGCCGCCCGATAGCCCTGTGCCGCGCTCACCGATTTCGGTCTGGTAGCCCTGCGGCAGCTTTTCGATCACGTCGTGAATCTCGGCGGCCCGGCACGCAGCGATCACGTCCTCAAAGCCCGCATGCGGGTGGGCCATGATCAGGTTGTCGTACACCGTGCCGGAGAACAGCACCGTCTCCTGCGGTACCACGCCGAAGGTGGCGCGCAGTTCGTTGGCCGCCAGTTGCCGGATCTCGCGCCCATCCAGCGTGATCTGCCCTTCCTGCGGCCAGTAGAAGCCCTGCATCAGTTTCGCCAGCGTGCTCTTGCCGCAGCCGCTGGGGCCCATCAGCACGGTGAGCTTGCCTGTGGGGATGGCAAGGCTCAGGTTGCGGTACAGCCAGGGGTGTTGCTCGGAGTAACGGAAACCCACGTCGCGGATGTCGATCCGGCCTTCACCGCCAGCCGCTCGCTGTGGCGTGAGGGTGAAGGGCTCCTGCGGCATGTCCAGGATGTCGCCCAAGCGCTTGACGGAAATGCTGGCCTGCTGGAATTCCTGCCACAGGCCGACCAGGCGCAGCAGCGGCTGGCTCATGCGGCTGGCGAACATCTGGAAAGCGACCAGCATGCCCACGGTCATCCCATCGGTCTGCATCACCAACCAGGCGCCAACGATTAGGATGGACAGCGTCATCACCTGCTCCAGCCCATTGGCGACGACATTGTAGGTGTTGCCGACCTGCTTGGTGGCGAAGCCCGCAGACAGATACTGGGCCAGATAGGTGCCGTAGCGCTTGCCCACGTCCGGCTCCAGCTGCAGGGACTTCACCGTGGCCATGCCGGCCAAGTATTCGGTCAGGAAAGCCTGGTTGCGTGCGCCGAGCAGGAATTGCTTGTCGAGCCGTTCGCGGAAAATCGGCACCATGAACAAGCTAGCCGTGACGATCAGCGTCATGATGCCGACGGCGATCAGTGTGAGCTGCCAGCTATAGGCGAACATCACAGCGAGGAAGACGACCAGGAAGGGCAGGTCGAGCACCAGGCTCACCGCCGCGCCGGAGATGAATTCGCGCAACTGCTCCACGCCGTGCAAGCGAGCGACCAAGGTGCCGGTAGGCCGAGCCTCGAAATACGGCAGCGGCAGGTGCAGCAAGTGGCGCAGCACCTTGTCGCCCAACACCGCGTCAATGCGGCTGCCGGTGTGCAACAGCAGATACTGGCGCAGCCAGGTCATGCCGCTGGTAAAGAGCATGAACACTACTAGGGCGACACCCAGCACGATGAGGGTGCTTTCCGAATGATGGGCGATGACCTTGTCGATGATGACTTGGGTGAACAGGGGTGTGGCCAAACCGACGAGCTGGATGGCCAGGCTGGCGAGCAGCACATCCCGCCAAATGGTCTTGTGACGTAGCAGTTCGGGGACGAACCAGGAGAAGCCGAAGGGTTTGCGTGACTCGCGGCTTTCCTGCTGCCGGACACTCGATTCGCTAGGTTCTGTACGAAAAGTACTGCCGTAGGCACCGCAGCGTGCAAGCCAGGGTGACCATTGCAGCAAAACTTCTTG
>NZ_SSTC01000182.1 GCF_004801855.1 Pseudomonas sp. A-1
AGGCCGCGCGCCCGGCGCCGGGCGCGCTGGAGCTGGTGCGCGGCCTGCACGGGCGCGGCTGCCGCCTGGGCATCCTCACCCGCAATGCGCGGCCGCTGGCGCTGGTCACCCTGGAGGCGGTCGGCCTGCTCGACTGCTTCGCGGTGGACGACATCCTCGGTCGCGACGAGGCGCCGCCCAAGCCGCAGCCGCACGGCCTGCTGCAGCTGGCGGCGCGCTGGGCGGTGGTGCCGGCCGAGCTGGCGATGGTCGGCGACTACCTCCACGACCTGTCCTGCGCCCGCGCCGCCGGCGCGCGCAGCGTGCTGGTCAACCACCCGGAAAACCCCTGGCCGGAGCTGACCGACCTGTTCGCCCGCGACTGCGCCGAGCTGCAGCGCCTGCTCGGCTGACGGCGGCGGCCGCCGGCGCTAAAGGCGGGCGCTCTGGAAGGTGTCGCAGCGCCCCGGCTCGCCGGTGTCGAAGCCGATGCGGAACCAGCGCACGCGCTGCGCCGAGGTGCCGTGGGTGAAGGCGTCCGGCACCACCTGGCCCCGCGTCTGGTGCTGCAGGCGGTCGTCGCCGATGGCGTTGGCAGCGTTCAGCGCCTCCTCCAGGTCGCCCGGCTCCAGCCAGTCGAGGCGCCGCTGGGCGTGGTGCGCCCAGACCCCGGCCAGGCAGTCGGCCTGCAGCTCCTGGCGCACCAGCAGGCCGCTGGCGCCCTCGACCCGCTCGCCGCGCTGGCGGGCGGCATTGACCCGCGCCGAGACGCCGAGCAGGGTCTGCACGTGGTGGCCGACCTCGTGGGCGATCACGTAGGCCTGGGCGAAGTCGCCGGCGGCGGCGAAGCGCTGCTCCAGCTCGCGGAAGAACTCGAGGTCGAGATACACCTGACGGTCGCCCGGGCAGTAGAAGGGGCCGACCGCCGCGCTGGCGAAGCCGCAGGCGGAGTCCACGCTGCCGCTGAACAGCACCAGGCGCGGCTCCTGGTACTGGCGGCCGCCGGCCTGGAACAGCGCGTGCCAGGTGTCCTCGGTGTCGCCGAGCACGGCGCGGACGAACTCGCTGGCCTCGTCGCCCGGCTGGCCGCCGCCCGCGCCCGGCGCCGGCAGCTGCTGCTGCATCAGCTCGCCGCCGAGCTGGCCGAGGATCTGCAGCGGGTCCTTGCCCATCAGCAGGCCGAGCACCACGATGGCGGCGATGCCGCCGAGGCTCAGCTTGCCGCCGCCGATGCGCCCGCCGCCGCGGGCGTCCACCACATTGTCGCTGCGTCGTGCCCGTTTCCAGCGCATCGCCTCTCTCCCGTCGTGCGCGGCGCCTGCCGCACTCCCTGCAGTGTCGCCGCAGCTCGCCGCGCTGGCCAGGCCGATCGTCCGCCCCCTCGCGCAGGTGCCCGGCCGCTGCCTATGCTCGTGACAGGCCGCTCCGGAGATCGCCCATGCCGCATGTCCTCCCCACCGCCGTGCCGCGGCGCGGCTGAACGATGCGCCGCGCCATTCCCGGCGAGCGCCTGGCCGGGCTGGAGTCGCCCGCGCGCGGCCTGAACGGCGCCGAACTCGCCGAGCGGCGCCGCTACGGGGCCAACGACATCCTTGCCGAGGACGCCGGCCGCTGGCGCGCGCTGCTCGGCGAGACCCTCGGCGACCCGATGCTGTGGTTCCTGCTCGGCACCGCGCTGCTGTTCGCCCTGCTCGGCGACCGCGCCGAGGCGCTGACCCTGCTGCTGGCGGTGGTCCCGCTGCTGGGCATGGACGCCTGGCTGCACCGTCGCACGCAGGCCTCCACCGCCGGCCTGGCCAGCCGTCTGGCCGGCACGGCGCGGGTGCTGCGCGACGGCGTGGAGCAGCGCATCGCCGCCCGCGAGCTGCTGCCCGGCGACCTGGCGCTGGTCGGCCCCGGCGACTACTTCCCCGCCGACGGCGTGCTGGTCGACGGCGCACAGATGCTCGCCGACGAGTCGAGCCTGACCGGCGAGTCCTTCCCGGTGCGCAAGCAGGTGCTGGCGGCGCCCTTCCCGGACAGCGCCGGCGAGGAGCACTGGGCCTGCGCCGGCACCCGCCTGCTCGGCGGCCGCGCGGTGCTGCGGGTGCTCTACACCGGAGCGGAGACGCGCTACGGCGAACTGGTGCGCGTCGCCCGCAGCGGCCGCCAGGCGCGCACCCCGCTGCAGCTCGCCATCGCCCGTCTGGTGGCGACCCTGCTGTGGGCGGCGCTGGCGACCTGCCTGCTGCTCGCCGCGATCCGCCTGGCCCAGGGCTTCGGTGCGGTCGACGCCCTGCTCAGCGCGGTGACCCTGGCGGTGGCGGCGCTGCCGGAGGAGTTCCCGGTGGTGTTCACCTTCTTCCTCGGTGTCGGCGTCTACCGCCTGGCGCGGCGCCAGGCGCTGGTGCGCCGCGCGGTGGCGGTGGAGAACATCGGCCGGGTGTCCTGCATCTGCACCGACAAGACCGGCACCCTCACCGCCGGCCGCCTGCTGCTCACCCACCGTGCGCCTGCGGCGGGCCTCGACGACGCCGGCCTGCTGCAGCTCGCCCTGCACGCGGTGCGCGGCGAGGCCGACGACCCGCTGGATGCCGCCCTGCTGGCGGCCGGCGGCGCGGCA
>NZ_SSTC01000183.1 GCF_004801855.1 Pseudomonas sp. A-1
CCCGCCGCCGTCGCCGGCCGGCGAGATCGACCCGCAGCGCCAGGCGGCGCTCGACGAGCTGCGCGGCCTGCCGCGGCCCTACGACCGCGCGCCGGCCGGTCCCTGGCTGCAGGCGCTCAACGGCCTGCTCAAGCGCCTGTGCCGCGCCCACTATCCCGACAGCCACAGCCACACCCTGAGCGGGCGCGCCTGGCTGGCCTTCCTCGACAACCGCTGCCCCGCCGCCGGCCTGACCCGCTGGATGATCCTCGTCGAGGGCACCTACCGCGCCGACTGCCGCCTCGACGACAAGGCCATCGACGGCCTGCAGCAGGCGGTGGAAACCTGGATCCGCAAGCATGCTTGAGTTCGCCTGGCCGTGGATCGCCCTGCTCCTGCCGCTGCCCTGGCTGCTGCGCCTGCTGCTGCCGCCGGCCGACAGCGGCGAGGCGGCGCTGCGGGTGACCTTCCTCGACGAGCTGGAGAACCTCGGCGGCAAGCGCGCCCGGCCGCGCCTGCCAGGCTGGCGGCGCCAGGCGCCGTTCGCCCTGCTCTGGCTGCTGCTGGTGCTGGCCGCGGCGCGCCCGCAGTGGCTGGGCGAGCCGCTGCCGCTGCCCTCCAGCGGCCGCGACCTGCTGCTCGCCGTCGACGTCTCCGGCTCCATGGACTACCGCGACATGCACTGGCAGGGCGAGACGGTCAGCCGCCTGACCCTGGTGCAGCGGCTGTTCGGCGAATTCGTCGCCGGGCGCAGCGGCGACCGCATCGGCCTGATCCTGTTCGGCAGCCAGGCCTACCTGCAGGCGCCGCTGACCTTCGACCGCCAGAGCGTGCGCCAGTGGCTGGAGGAAGCGGTGGTCGGCATCGCCGGCAAGAACACCGCCATCGGCGACGCCATCGGCCTGGCGGTCAAGCGCCTGCGCCAGCGCCCGGCGGACAGCCGCGTGCTGGTGCTGATCACCGACGGCGCCAACACCGGCGGCGAGGTGGCGCCGCTGACCGCCGCGCGGCTGGCCGCCGGCGAGGGGGTGACCCTGTACACCATCGGCATCGGCGCCGACGCCGAGCAGGCCGGCGCGGTCGGCCTGTACGGCCTCAACCCCGGCCTCGACCTCGACGAGCCGCTGCTGCGCGAGCTGGCCGCGGTCACCGGCGGCCAGTATTTCCGCGCCCGCTCCCAGGACGAGCTGCGCGCCATCGCCGAGACCCTCGACCGCCTGCAGCCGGTGCTGCAGACGCCGACCACGGTGTACCGCGCCACCCCGCTGTATCCCTGGCCGCTGGCCGCGGCCGTGCTGCTCAGCCTGCTGCTGGTGGCCCACGAGCTGTGGCCGCACGGCCCGCCGCCCCTGCGCCGGAGGCGGCCATGAGCAGCCTGCTGCCGCACCTGGCCCGTCCCGCCTGGCTGCTGCTGGTGCCGCTGCTGGCCTGGCTGCTGTGGCGCCTGTGGCACCGCAAGCGCCGCCTCGGGCGCTGGCAGGCGCTGCTGCCGCCCGCCTTCCAGGCGTGGCTGCTGCATGGCGGGCGCGGCCGCCAGGACCGCCTGCCCTGGCTGCTGCTCGGCCTGGCCTGGCTGCTCGCCCTGCTCGCTCTGCTCGGCCCCGGCTGGAGCGCCGAGGAGCAGCCGGCGCAGAGCCGCGGCGACCCGCTGGTGGCGATCCTCGAACTGACCCCGGCGATGCTCGCCGAGGACATCACCCCCAACCGCCTGGAGGCGGCGCGGCGCAAGCTGCTCGACCTGCTCGCCGCGCGCGGCGAGGCGCCCACCGCCATCGTCGTCTACGCCGGCAGCGCCCACGTGCTGGTGCCGCTGTCCAACGACCTGGCCACCGCGCAGAACCTGCTGGCCGCGCTGACTCCCTCGCTGATGCCCGAACCCGGCCAGCGCGCCGACCTCGCCGTGCAGCGCGCCCTGGCCCTGCTCGACCAGGGCGCCAACGGCCACGGCCGCCTGCTGCTGCTCACCGGCGCCCTCGGCCCGAGCGAGGAGGACGGCATCCACGCCGCCCTCGACGGCCGTGCCAACCCGCTGCTGCTGCTCGGCGTCGGCACTCCGCAGGGCGCTCCGGTGCAGCTGGAGGACGGCGGCTTCCTGCGCGATGCCAGCGGCGCCATCCTGCTGCCGCGCCTGCGTGGCGAGCAGCTGGCCGGCTTCGCCGCCGAACTCGGCGGCGGCTACAGCACCCTGCGCCTGGACGACGGCGACCTCGCCAGCCTCGGCCTGCTGGCGCGCCGCGCCACGCGCGCTGACCAGGCCGAGGGCCTGCGACCGCTGTCCGGCTGGGCCGACCAGGGCCACTGGCTGCTGCTGCCGCTGCTCCTGCTGGCCGCCTGCGCCGGCCGGCGCGGCTGGCTGTTCGCCTTCGCCCTGCTGCTGGTGCAGCCGCCGCCGGCCATGGCCTTCGAACTCGAAGACCTCTGGCGGCGCCCCGATCAGCAGGGCATGCGCCTGCTCGAGGCCGACCAGCCGGCCGCCGCCGCGCAGCGCTTCCGCGACCCGCAGTGGCGCGGCATCGCCCTCTACCGGGCCGGCGACTACGCGGCCGCCGCGGCCGCCTTCGCCGCCGGCGACGATGCCGCCGCC
>NZ_SSTC01000184.1 GCF_004801855.1 Pseudomonas sp. A-1
CGCTGTGGTCGCCGCCGGCCCGCCCGCTGCCGGCCGTCGCTAGCGCACCCGTCGCGCCGGCGAGCGCACCGGCGCTGGCCAGCAGCGGCCCGCCGGACAACGCCACCCTCGACAACTACCTGCAGGACTTCTACCGCAGCGAGAGCGAGCGCCGGGTGGATCTGGGCGCGGCCGCCAAGGGCGCGCCCTTCGACCTGCTGCTGCTCAACGTCTGCTCGCTGGGCTGGAGCGACCTGCGCGCGGTCGGCCTGGAGCGTCATCCGTTCCTCGAGCGCATGGACATCCTGTTCGACAACTTCAACTCGGCCACCGCCTACAGCGGGCCGGCGGCCCTGCGCCTGCAGCGCGCCAGTTGCGGCCAGGTCTCGCACTCGGCGCTGTACCAGCCGGCGCCGGAGCAGTGCCAGCTGTTCGACAGCCTGGCCCGGCTGGGCTACCGCGTCGACCTGACGCTCAACCACAACGGCCGCTTCGACAACTACCTGCAGTCGATCCGCGCGGCCGGCCGGCTGCCCGAGCCGCTGTTCCCGGCCGAAAGCCTGCCGCGCACCTGGGTCGGCTTCGACGCCTCGCCGATCAACCGCGACCGCGACCAGCTCGAGGCCTGGTGGCGTCTGCGCGGCGACAAGCCGGCCGAGCGGGTTTCCCTGCTCTACCAGAGCATCACCCTGCACGACGGCAACCGCGAGATCCTCGCCGACGGTCGCACGCGCAGCGCCGGCTACGGGCCGCGGGCGCAGCACCTGCTCGACGACTTCGATGCCTTCATCGGCGAGCTGGAGCGCAGCGGCCGGCCGACCGTGGTGGTGCTGATCCCCGAGCACGGCGCCGCGCTGCACGGCGACCGCATGCAGATCGCCGGCATGCGCGAGATCCCCTCGCCGTCGATCACCCACATCCCGGTAGGCGTCAAGCTGGTCGGCCTGCCGCTGGACAGCGCCTCGGGCCGGCAACGGGTGAGCGCGCCGAGCAGCTACCTGGCGCTGGCCGAGCTGCTGGTGCGCCTGCACGGCGGGCCGCCGGCGGATGGCCGCGGCTTCGACCGCGCCGCGCTGGCGCGCGACCTGCCGCAGACGGCGAAGGTCGCGGAGAACTCCGGCAACGTGCTGCTCGAATACGGCGGGAGGCCCTACGTGCGCCTGCAGGAGCGTGGCCAGTGGTTGCCCTATCCGCAGGAGGAACGCTGAACATGACCCCACCCGACGGCGCCACGGCGTTCGCCGACAACGACATCGCCGCGCTGCGCCGCAGCCTCGGCCTGGCGCGGCTCGGCTACCGCGACCTGGCGGCCCGGCGCGAGCTGGAGCAGGTGCTGCAGCGCTGGCCGCTGCTGGCGGAGCTGGCCGCGCCCGCCCGGGGCAGCGCGGAGCAGACGCCATGACCACGCTGGGCCTGGTCGGCCTGCGCGGCGGCTGCGGCGTCAGCAGCCTGGTGGCGGCGCTCGGCCAGGCCCTGCACCGTCTCGGCCAGCGGGTGCTGCTGGTCGACCTGTGCCCGGAAAACCTGCTGCGCCTGCATGTCAGCCTGCCGTTCGCCGACGGCAGCGGCTGGGCGCGTTCGCTGCTCGATCAGCAGGGCTGGAGCGGCGCCCTGTGGCAGCTGCAGGAGGGCTTCTGCCTGCTGCCCTACGGCCGCCTGTCGGCCGACGAGCAGGAGCGCATGGAGCGCTTCCTGCGCGGCACGCCGGACTTCTGGGCGAAGCGCCGGCCTGGGCTGGCGGCGCGTTTCGACTGGCTGCTGTTCGACCTGCCGCAGCGCCTGCCCGGCCATGCCCGCACCGGCCGCCGCGACCTGACCCTGCGCGTGCTGGAGGCCGACGCCGCCTGCCATGCGCTGCTGCAGACGCCGCGCGCCGCCGACGAGTGGCTGCTGGTCAACCGCTTCGATCCGGTCCGCCCGCTGCAGCGCGACCTGCTGCTGCTCTGGCAGCAGACCCTCGGCCCGCGCCTGGTGCCGCAGTGCGTGCACGCCGACGAGGCGCTGGCCGAGGCGCTGGCGCACAAGCTGCCGGTGGGCCTGCATGCGCCGCACAGCCTGGCCGCCCAGGACGTGCTGAGCCTGGCCACCTGGTGTCTGGCTGCGCGCGCGGCGCGGCCCGCGTTGCACCGCGAGGTGGGTGGATGAGGCGTGCCGTGCCGGCCGCACAGACCTGGCGTACGCGGCTGTGGCCCTACCGCCGGCTGCGCCGCGTGCGCGGCGCCAGCCGGCCGACGGCGCTGCTGTTCAGCCTGCTGCAGCTGCTCGGCTGGCTGCTGCTGCGCCTGGAGAGCCCGGCCTGGCAGGCGCTGCTGAGCCGCCACGATCACTGGTATCCGCATCTGGCCGAGCGTCCGCCGCGCATCGGCGATCCGCTGCGCTACCTGACGCAGACCCTCTGGCTGCTGCTCTGGCGCGGCGCGGACGCCCGTCCGCGCCGGCTCGTCCGCCTGCGCGGCTGGCTGCAGGGACGACGCGCGGCCATGCGCGCGCTGGCCGAGCGTGGCTGGACGCGGCTGAGTGCGCGCCTGCCACGCC
>NZ_SSTC01000020.1 GCF_004801855.1 Pseudomonas sp. A-1
TTGAGCTTGTCGGCCTCGCGGGCGCCGCTGTTGGTATCCAGCTTGGCGAGGATCTCCTCGACGCCCATGCGGCCGTTACCGAACGGCTCGCCGTTGAGGTAGATGCTCGGCACCGCCATGATCTGGCGCCGCTCGACCTCGTCCTGGAACAGCGCGCCGTCGATGGCCACGTGCTTGATGTTGGGGTTGAGCACCGCCATCAGGTTGAGCGCCTGCACCACGTCCGGGCAGTTGTGGCAGGACAGCGAGAAGTAGGTCTCGAAGCGGAACTCGCCCTCGATGCCCTTGATCTGCGCGATCACCTCGTCGGAGACCTTCGGCGGGTAACCGCCCACCTGCAGCAGGGCCAGCACCAGCGAGGTGAACTCGTGGCCCATGGGCAGGCCGGCGAAGCGCGGGCCGATCTCCACGCCGTCGCGGCGGAAGCCGAACGAGGGCTTGCGGGCGTCCTGGCCTGCGGTATCCAGGGCGATCTTGTCGCTCAGGGCGTCGATGTCCTCGAGCAGGGCGAGCATTTCCCGGGATTTTTCGCCGTCGTCCAGGGACGCGACTATCTCGTACGGTTCGGTGACCCTCTCGAGGTAGGCCTGCAACTGGGTTTTCAGATTGGCATCCAACATGGCGACGGTATCCCTTTTGCGAAATTCGGATATGAAAATGCCCGGGCGGAACCCACCCGGGCATTCGGGAGTCGCGGGAGCCGGGTGACAGCTCCCGCGAGGCGACGACCTGGAAAGGCTGCTTAGATCTTGCCGACCAGGTCCAGCGACGGGGTCAGGGTCTCGGCGCCTTCCTTCCACTTGGCCGGGCAGACCTGGCCCGGGTGGGCGGCGGTGTACTGGGCGGCCTTCAGCTTGCGCAGGGTCTCGCTGACGTCACGGGCGATCTCGTTGGAGTGGATCTCCAGGGTCTTGATCACGCCTTCCGGGTTGATGATGAAGGTGCCGCGCAGGGCCAGGCCTTCTTCCGGAATGTGCACGCCGAAGGCGTTGGTCAGCACGTGGGTCGGGTCGCCGATCAGCGGGAACTTGGCCTTGCCGACGGCCGGGGAAGTTTCGTGCCAGACCTTGTGGGAGAAGTGGGTGTCGGTGGTGACGATGTACACCTCGGCGCCGGCCTTCTGGAATTCGGCGTAGTTTTCGGCGGCGTCTTCGATCTCGGTCGGGCAGTTGAAGGTGAAGGCTGCCGGCATGAAGATCAGCACCGACCACTTGCCTTTCAGGTCGGCTTCGGTGACCTCGATGAACTTGCCGTTGTGGAAAGCGTTGACCTTGAACGGCTGGACCTGGGTGTTGATGAGGGACATTCGCTGAACTCCTTCAGGGTTGAAAACTGGTTGACGGGGAGTATCCTACCCCGGGCGGGGGCTTAGGCGTAATTGATTGAGGGAATCGCCCCAATCGCTTCGCTCTATGGCTCCCCGGGGCCGTCCGTCCGGCTGGCCGGACGCTGGCCAGCGGCTACTCTACATCAGACTTGGCCGCAGGGAAGCTTTGCCGTACACTTCATACGACCTTGCAAGCAGAAGTACCCAGGGGCCGATCAGGATTCGACGCCGGTAACAAAACTTGAGGGGCATGCCGAGCTGGTAACAGAACTCGTAAATTCGCTGTTACAAACTCATAGTTGCCAACGACGACAACTACGCTCTAGCCGCCTAAGGGCCGCTAGCTGACCCTAGGGGATGCCTGTAAACCCGAAGATTTGGTCAGTCATATAGAACAGGATCGCCGCCAAGTTCGCTGCAGGCGTAACGGCTAAAACTCATGCAGCTCGCTCCAAGCACCCTGCCACTCGGGTCGCGAGGAGTTAACTCAGTAGAGATGGCTAAGCATGTAGAACCAATAGCGGAGAGCTGGCGGACGGGGGTTCAAATCCCCCCGGCTCCACCAACACAAGCGCAGAGCCCCGGATTCCGGGGCTTTGTGCTTTCTGGGCCTGCCGTTTCCAAGGCGGGCTAAGGGGCGCGCCGCGGTTCGTGGCCATGGGGTGCCGTTGATGCGCGCTTCAGGCGGATCGCCCGGCCGCCGCCCTCGGGCTGCCGCTATCCAGCGGAGCCATCGGCCCGCTTGGGCAAGCCTGTCTCCGGGACCAAGCCAGGCCATGCCGGGTCTAGCGGGCCTCGCCCACCAGCCGCGCCAGCTCCACGGTGCGGTTGGCATAGCCCCACTCGTTGTCGTACCAGGCGTACAGCTTCACCTGGGTGCCGTTGACCACCAGGGTCGACAGCGCATCGACGATCGACGAGCGCGGGTCGCTGCGGTAGTCGATGGACACCAGCGGGCGTTCCTCGTAGCCGAGGATGCCCCTGAGCTCGCCTTCGGCGGCAGCCTTGAGCAACTGGTTCACTTCCTCTGCCGTGGTGGCGCGCTCGACCTCGAACACGCAGTCGGTCAGCGAGGCGTTGGCCAGCGGCACGCGCACCGCGTGGCCGTTCAGCTTGCCGCGCAGCTCGGGGAAGATCTCGGCGATGGCGGTGGCCGAGCCGGTGGTGGTCGGGATCATGCTCATGCCGCAGGCGCGGGCGCGGCGCAGGTCCTTGTGCGGCTGGTCGATGACGACCTGATCGTTGGTCAGCGCATGGATGGTGGTGATCGAGCCATGGCGGATGCCGAGCGCCTCGTGGATCACCTTGACCAGCGGCGCCAGGCAGTTGGTGGTGCAGGAGGCGGCGGTGACGATGCGATGCCGCTGCGGGTCGAAGCGCTGGTGGTTGACCCCCAGCACCACGTTGAGCACCTCCGGCTCCTTGACCGGCGCACTGACCACCACGCGCCTGACGCCCTGGTCGAGGTAGGCCTGCAGCAGGGCCGCCCTGGTCATCTTGCCGCTGGCCTCGATCACCAGGTCGCAGCCCGACCAGTCGGTATCGGCGATGGTCTTGTTGTGGGTGACCCGGATGCGCCAGTCTCCGATGACGAGGCTGTCGCCGTCGCTGCCTGCGTCGAACCGCCAGCGGCCGTGCACCGAGTCGAAGTTGAGCAGATGGGCGTGGGTGGCCGCGTCGGCGGCCGGGTCGTTGATCTGCACGAATTCCAGCTCTGGCCAGCCCCAGGCGGCGCGCAGGGCCAGACGTCCGATACGGCCGAAGCCGTTGATGCCTACCTTGATGGTCATGGTCTTGTTCTCTTTATTATTGTCGTGGTGGGCGTTCGGCGGCGAGCGGCGAACGTGCCTGACGCCCGCCCAGCGCCGCCGGGCACGGGTGACCTGACCCGGCCGGAGGCATTGGCGTCGCGCCTCATCTTGAGCATATCGCGCGCCGGCGCGGATGGGAGCAGGAGGCGGGCATATTCGCGGCCCTCGGTGCTGGGGCCGGGGCGGTGCCGGAAGGGCGCTCGGAGCCTGCGCGGCGAGCGGTCGGTGCGGCTCCGGGGAATGGTCGGCAGTCGTGGGGCGGGCGGCGCGCAGTGGCCGCCCGGCAGGCGGGGCTCAGCCGAAGATCTTGTTGAGCATGCGGCCGACGAAGCTGCCCTCGAGATCACGCTTGACGTAGTTGACGTAGTGCTTGTCGTCGCGCTTGATGTGGTTGGTCAGCCACAGGCCGATGTCGCTGCGCACCTCGCGGGCCAGGCGGATCGGGTCCTCGCCGTTGCCGAAGCGGTCGCGGTAGGAGTGGGCGCGCTCCTTGAACCGCTCGTGCACCTCATGGTGGGCCTCGAGCATCGGATAGCCGGCCTTCTCCATCAGGGTTTCCTCGAAGGTGTTGTGCGAGATCGCGTAGTCGATCAGCGACTTGATGACGTGCTCGATCTGCTCGACGGACTTGCTGGAGATGGCCTCGTCGATTTCCTTCAGGTATTCGAAGATGCGCTTGTGCTGCTCGTCGATGATGTCGATGCCGGTTTCGAACTCGGCAGTCCAGTTGATCGCAATGGCCATGGCTCTTCCTCGTTGAGTGCTTGCTGGGGCTTGGGGAGGGTCCCGTCTTCCACGTAGCAAGTCTAATGCCACACTGTTTCCGTGGTTTTACCGCGCCGTGACGGCCGTGATCGTGTTGAGGGCGGCTTGCTGGTGTGCGCGGGCCGGTGCGTGAATGCGCACTGTTGGTGCGCTGTTGGTGCGCGCGCGGTAGGGCAGGATCGGCCGGCTGGGTGAATACTTGCCTTGCCGGCTTCCTTCTCGCCCTCTCCTTTCCGGAGGCATGCCATGTCCGCTCCCGCCTTTCCGCTGTTCGCCCGCGCGGTGCGCCTGCTGCTGGTGCTGCTGTTGATGCCGGGGCTGCTGTCCTGCGCCACGTTCGGCGGTCGCGACCCGCTGAGCTTCCAGGTGGTCGGCATCGAGCCGCTGCGCGGGGAGGGGCTGGAGGTGCGCCTGGCGGTGAAGCTGCGGGTGCAGAACCCGAATGCCGGGGGGATCGACTACAGCGGTGTTGCTCTGGAGCTGAAGGTCAACGGCAGGCTGCTGGCGCGCGGGGTGAGCGCTCAGCACGGCCGCTTGCCGGGGTTCGGCGAGAGCGTGATCGAGGTGCCGGTGAGTATCTCGGCCTTTGCTGCCCTGCGTCAGGCGCTGGGGATGGTCGACAGTGCCCGGCTGGACAATGTGCCCTATGTGCTGCGTGGCAAGCTCGGCGGCGGCTGGTTCGGCAGCCGGCGCTTCAGCGATGCGGGAGTGGTCGACCTGTCCAGGCTGGCCTCCGGGCGTGAGTGAGAGGTCAGCCGGCCAGGTCCCACAGCTTGTCGTCCTGCAGGACGCGGGTCGGCACGTAGCGCGGCCGGCCGCCGACCTCCTCCAGCTCGGTGAGGCCGGCCAGCTGGTTGACGATGCGATAGCGCTTGCCGGCGGTCTTGTCCCGGAGTGGATACAGCTCGGCAATCTGTTTGGCCAGTTCGGTGAGGGTGGACATAGCTCTGCTCCGTGAATCCATGGCAGCTATTTACCGGGTGCGGGTTACAGTTGTGCGAAGGCGGGAGCAAGAAGCATGCCGCGCCCCGACGGTTTGCAAACATTCTTGAACGTATGTAAAACGGACGGTCTTGCAGCTGCCCTCCGCCGGCACGCCGCGTCCTGTCCGGAGTTCCGATGTCCCTGCGTATCCTGCTGATTCTCGGCGCGCTGACGGCCTTCGCGCCGCTGGCGATCGACTTCTACCTGCCCGCTTTCCCGGCCCTGGCCGACAGCTTCGCCACCGACGTCGAGCACGTGCAGTACAGCCTGGCGGCGTATTTCGTCGGCCTGGCCATCGGCCAGCTGCTCTACGGGCCGCTGGCCGACCGCTTCGGGCGCCGCGTGCCGCTGCTGTTCGGCGTCGCGCTGTTCGGCGTGGCGACCTTTGCCTGCATGCTGGCGCCGAGCCTCGAGTGGCTGGTCGCCGCGCGCTTCATCCAGGCGTTGGGCGGCTGCGCCGGGATGGTGGTGTCGCGTGCGGTGGTGCGCGACCTGTGCGATCCGGTCGCCTCGGCGCGGGTGTTCTCGCGGCTGATGCTGGTGATGGGGCTGGCGCCGATCCTCGCGCCGGCCGCCGGCGGGCTGCTGCTGGAGCTGGCCGGCTGGCGGGCGATCTTCGCCGCCCTTGGCCTGTTCGCCGCGCTGTGCCTGCTGCTGGTGCTGCGCTGGCTGCCGGAGACGCGCTCGCCGGAGCTGCCGCCGGCGCCGCTGGGCGGGGCGCTGCGCCAGTACCGGCTGCTGCTGGCCGATCGGGCCTTCCTGGGGCATGCGCTGACCGGCGGTCTGGCCATCGCGGCGATGTTCGCCTATATCGCCGGCTCGCCCTTCGTGTTCATCGAGCTCTATCAGGTGCCGACCCAGCAGTACGGCTGGCTGTTCGGCAGCAACGCCGCCGGCTTCATCCTGCTCGCCCAGTTCAACACGCGGCTGCTGGCCCGGCGCGGTCCGGCGTTCTGGGTGCCGCGCGGGGTGGCCTTCTATCTGGGCTGTGCGCTGGCGCTGCTGGGCGTGGCCTGGCTGCAGCCGGCCACCCTGTGGCCGCTGCTGGTGCCGCTGTTCGGTTGCATCGCGACCCTGGGGGTGGTGATGCCCAATACTTCGGCCTGCGCCATGGCTGGGCAGGGCGCCCATGCCGGCAGCGCCTCGGCGCTGCTCGGCAGCCTGCAGTTCTCCATCGCCGCGCTGGCGGCCTCGCTGGTCGGCGTGCTGCACGACGGCACGGCGCGGCCGATGGCGCTGGTGATGCTGTGCTGTGCCGGCGGGGCCATGCTGGTGGCCTGGCGCACCGCGCAGCACCGGCCGGATCGGTGCGCGGCTATCGCGGCGGAGAAGCTGTAGCGGGCCGGGCGTTCGCCTCGCGCGAGCGCCCGTCACCTTTCTGCGGGCAACAAAAAACCGGCCGAAGCCGGTTTCTTGTCGGAACAGAAGCTTACGCCTGGGCGAGGGCCTTGATATGGCCGTTCAGGCGGCTCTTGTGACGAGCAGCTTTGTTCTTGTGGATGATGCCCTTGTCGGCCATACGGTCGATCACCGGCACAGCCAGGGTGTAGGCGGTCTGAGCCTTGGCCAGGTCTTTGGCGTCGATAGCCTTGACTACGTTCTTGATGTAGGTACGCACCATCGAGCGCAGGCTGGCGTTGTGGCTGCGGCGCTTCTCAGCCTGTTTGGCACGTTTTTTGGCGGAGGGGGAGTTGGCCACCGTCGAGCTCCTCGAAAACTGGGGATACCAAGTAAATAAGGCCGCGAATCATGCCGGCGCCGAAAGGCGTTGTCAAGGGGCAATGGCGGCTGTCGGGTGCTGGTCGGGCGGGCGGGCGCTGGCTTACACTCGCCGACCTTTGCAGGGGCGGGGATTAAAGCATGTCCGGCGAGTCGGCCAAAAGCAGTTTGTTGCGATCCAGTGCGGTGGTCAGCGTGATGACCCTGCTGTCGAGGGTGCTGGGCATGGTGCGCGACATGGTGGTGGCGGCCTACTTCGGCTCCAGTCCGGCGGCGGATGCCTTCTTCATCGCCTTCAAGATTCCCAACTTCATGCGCCGGCTGTTCGCCGAGGGCGCCTTCGCCCAGGCCTTCGTCCCGGTGCTCTCCGAGTACCGCGCGCAGCGCAGCCTGGCCGAGGTCAAGCAACTGGTCGACCGGGTCGCCGGCACCCTCGGTCTGACGCTCACCGCGCTCACCGCCCTCGGCGTGGTCGCCTCGCCCTACCTGATCATGCTGTTCGCCCCGGGCTTTCGCGGCGAGCCGGAAAAGCTGGCGCTGGCCGGCGACCTGCTGCGCATCACCTTTCCCTACCTGCTGCTGATCTCGCTGACCGCCTTCTGCGGCGGCATCCTCAACAGCTACGGGCGTTTCGCCGTGCCGGCCTTCACCCCCGTGCTGCTCAACATCTGCATGATCGGCGCGACCCTGTTCTTCACTCCCTACTTCGACCAGCCGGTGATGGCGCTGGCCTGGGGCGTGTTCGTCGCGGGCCTGGCCCAGCTGCTGTTCCAGCTGCCGTTCCTCGCGCGCATCCGGCTGCTGCCGATCCCGCGGCCTGATCGCAAGGACGAGGGCGTCAAGCGGATCATGACGCTGATGGTGCCGGCGCTGTTCGGCGTGTCGGTCAGCCAGATCAACCTGCTGCTGGACACCGTGCTGGCGTCCTTCCTGCAGACCGGCAGCGTGTCCTGGCTGTACTACGCCGACCGCCTGTCGGAGCTGCCGCTGGGCGCCTTCGGCATCGCCATCGGCACGGTGATCCTGCCCAGCCTGTCGCGCCAGCATGCCGGCGGCGACCCCAAGGCCTTCTCGGCGACCATCGACTGGGCGCTGCGCATGGTGCTGCTGGTCGGCGTGCCGGCGGCGCTGGCCCTGGCGATCCTCTCCGAACCGCTGATCGCCAGCCTGTTCCACTACGGCAAGATGACCGAGCGCGACGTGGTGCAGGCGGCCAACGCCCTGGAGGCCTATTCGCTGGGCGTGCTCACCTTCATGCTGATCAAGGTGCTGGCGCCGGGCTTCTTCGCCCGCCAGGACCTGAGGACCCCGGTGCGCATCGCCGTGCAGTGCATGGTGGCGAACATGGCGTTCAACCTGGTGCTGATCTGGCCGCTGCAGCACGTCGGCCTGGCGCTGTCCACCTCGCTGTCGTCGATGCTCAATACCGGCCTGCTGCTCTGGGGGCTGCGCAAGGCCGGCGTCTACCAGCCGGCGCCGGGCTGGGGGCTGTTCGCCCTGCGCCTGCTGGCCGGCTGCGCCGCCATGGTGGCGCTGGTCTGGTGGCTGAACGCGCCCTCCGCGGCATGGTTCGCCTGGGGCTGGCAGCGCCGAGCGCTGGAGCTGAGCCTGCTGGTCGGCGGCGGCATCGTCGTCTACGTCGCCGCGATGGTCCTGCTCGGCCTGCGCCTGCGCCATCTGCGCCATTGAGCAGGTGGTCACGGGGCCTACGCCTGATGCCCGATGCATGGGTATAATCGGCCAATTTGCACACAAGACGCGTCTATGCAACTGGTCCGAGGTCTCCATAATCTGCGCTCCTGCCAGCGGGGCTGCGTTGCCACCATCGGCAACTTCGACGGCGTGCATCGCGGCCACCAGGGCGTGCTGGCGCGTCTGCGCGAGCGCGCGGCGCAGGCCGGCCTGCCCAGCTGCGTGGTGATCTTCGAGCCGCAGCCGCGCGAATTCTTCGCTCCGGACAAGGCCCCGCCGCGCATCAGCAGCCTGCGCGAGAAGCTCGAGCTGCTGCGCGCCTGCGGGGTCGACCGGGTGCTGTGCCTGACCTTCAACCGCCGCCTGCGCGAGCTGTCCGCCAACGCCTTCGTCCACCAGATCCTGGTCGAGGGCCTGGGGGTCAGGCACCTCGAGGTCGGCGACGACTTCCGCTTCGGCTGCGACCGCGCCGGCGACTTCGCCCTGTTGCAGGAGGCCGGGGCGCGCGAGGGCTTCACCGTCGAGTCGGCGGACACCATCGAGCTGGACGGCGAGCGCATCAGCAGCACGCGGGTGCGCGAGGAACTGGCCGCCGGCGACTTCGCCGAGGTCGAGCGCCTGCTCGGGCGTCCCTACGCCATCAGCGGCCGAGTGCTGCACGGCCAGAAGCTCGGCCGCCAGCTGGGCACGCCGACCGCCAACCTGCAGCTCAATCGGCTGCGCCCGGCGCTGAGCGGCGTCTATCTGGTGAGCGTCGCGCTGGACGGCCGGCGCTGGCCGGGAGTGGCCAACATCGGTACCCGGCCCAGCGTCGCCGGCGACGGCCGTGCCCATCTGGAAGTTCATCTGCTGGATTTCAGCGGCGATCTCTATGGCCGCCGCCTGGTGGTGCAGTTCCACCGCAAGCTGCGCGACGAACAGCGTTTCGCCTCCCTGGAGGCACTGAAGTCGGCGATCGACGCGGACATCGCCGCCGCCCGTGCCCACTGGCAGGGTCAACCGTTAGAGAACCTGAAATGACCGACTACAAAGCGACCCTGAACCTGCCGGAAACGGCATTCCCGATGAAGGCCGGGCTGCCGCAGCGCGAGCCGGAAACCCTCAAGTACTGGGACGAGATCGACCTGTACGGCAAGCTGCGCGCGCTCGGCGCCAGCCGACCGAAGTTCGTCCTGCACGACGGCCCGCCCTACGCCAACGGCAACATCCACATCGGCCACGCGGTCAACAAGGTTCTCAAGGACATCATCGTCCGCTCCAAGACCCTCGCCGGCTTCGACGCCCCCTACGTGCCGGGCTGGGACTGCCACGGCCTGCCGATCGAGCACAAGGTCGAGGTGACCCACGGCAAGAACCTGCCGGCGGACAAGACCCGCGAACTGTGCCGCAGCTACGCCAGCGAGCAGATCGACGGCCAGAAGGCCGACTTCGTCCGCCTCGGCGTACTCGGCGACTTCGCCAACCCGTACAAGACCATGAACTTCGCCAACGAGGCCGGCGAGATCCGCGCCCTGGCCGAGATGGTCAAGGGCGGCTTCGTGTTCAAGGGCCTCAAGCCGGTCAACTGGTGCTTCGACTGCGGCTCGGCGCTGGCCGAGGCCGAGGTCGAGTACCAGGACAAGAAGTCCGACGCCATCGACGTGGCCTTCGCCGTCGAGGACGCCGCCCAGCTGGCCGCGGCCTTCGGTCTGCCCGCCCTGGAGAAGACCGCCTGCGCGGTGATCTGGACCACCACGCCGTGGACCATCCCGGCCAACCAGGCGCTCAACCTGCACCCCGAGTTCGAGTATGCGCTGGTCGACGTCGGCGACCGGCTGCTGCTGCTGGCCGCCGAACTGGTCGAGTCCTGCCTCAAGCGCTACGGCCTGGAGGGCGAGGCGATCGCCAGCGCCCCGGGCGCGGCGCTGGAGAACATCCGCTTCCGCCATCCGTTCTACGAGCGCTTCTCGCCGGTGTATCTCGCCGAGTACGTCGAGCTGGGCGCCGGTACCGGCATCGTCCACTCGGCGCCGGCCTACGGCGAGGACGACTTCCGCACCTGCAAGCACTACGGGATGAGCAACGACGACATCCTCAACCCGGTGCAGAGCAACGGCGTGTATGTCGCCGACCTGCCGTTCTTCGGCGGCCAGTTCATCTGGAAGGCCAACCCGCAGATCGTCGCCAAGCTCGAGGAAGTCGGCGCGCTGCTCAAGCACGAGAGCATCAGCCACAGCTACATGCACTGCTGGCGCCACAAGACCCCGCTGATCTACCGCGCCACCGCGCAGTGGTTCGTCGGCATGGATCGCGAGCCGGCGCAGGGCGCCACCCTGCGCGAGCGCGCGCTCAACGCCATCGAGCAGACCGAGTTCTACCCGGGCTGGGGCAAGCCGCGCCTGCACGCGATGATCGCCAACCGCCCCGACTGGTGCATCTCGCGCCAGCGCAACTGGGGCGTGCCGATCCCGTTCTTCCTGCACAAGGCGACCGGCGAGCTGCACCCGCGTACCGTCGAGCTGATGGAGCAGGTCGCCCTGCGCGTCGAGCAGGAAGGCATCGAGGCCTGGTTCAAGCTGGACGCCGCCGAGCTGCTCGGCAGCGAGGCCGCCGACTACGACAAGATCAGCGACACCCTCGACGTCTGGTTCGACTCCGGCACCACCCACTGGCACGTGATGCGCGGCTCGCACCCGATGGGCCACGACCAGGGCCCGCGCGCCGACCTCTACCTGGAAGGCTCCGACCAGCACCGCGGCTGGTTCCACAGCTCGCTGCTGACCGGCGCCGCCATCGACGGCCACGCGCCGTACCGCGGCCTGCTGACCCACGGCTTCGTGGTCGACGAGAACGGCCGCAAGATGTCCAAGTCGCTGGGCAACGTCATCGCCCCGCAGGAAGTCACCGACAGCATGGGCGCCGACATCCTGCGCCTGTGGGTCTCGGCCACCGACTACTCCGGCGAGATGGCGGTATCCAAGCAGATCCTGCAGCGCAGCGCCGACGCCTACCGGCGCATCCGCAACACCATGCGCTTCCTGCTCTCCAACCTCAGCGGCTTCGATCCGGCCACCGACCTGCTGGAGCCTTCGCAGATGCTGGCCCTCGACCGCTGGGCGGTGGACGCCGCCGCGCGCCTGCAGGCCGAGCTGGCCGAGGCCTACGAGCAGTACCGCTTCTGGAACGTCTACCAGAAGGTGCACAACTTCTGCGTGCAGGAGCTGGGCGGCTTCTACCTCGACATCATCAAGGACCGCCAGTACACCACCGCGGCCGACAGCCAGGCGCGGCGTTCCTGCCAGACCGCGCTGTTCCACATCGCCGAGGCGCTGGTGCGCTGGATCGCGCCGATCCTTGCCTTCACCGCCGAGGAGATCTGGCAGTACCTGCCGGGCCAGCGCAATGAGTCGGTGTTCCTCAACACCTGGTACGACGGCCTGTTCGAGCTGGACGCCGACGCCGCGCTGGGGCGCGAGTTCTGGACCGAGGTGATGGCGGTCAAGGCCGCGGTGAACAAGGAGCTGGAGAACCAGCGCAACGCCAAGACCATCGGCGGCAACCTGCAGGCCGAGGTCACCCTGTACGCCGAGGAGGCGCTGGCCGCCAAGCTGGCCAAGCTGGGCGACGAGCTGCGCTTCGTGCTGATCACCTCGTACGCCAGCCTGGCGCCGCTGGCCGAGGCTCCGGCCGAGGCGGTCGACAGCGAGGTCGCCGGTCTGAAGCTGCAGGTGCTCAAGTCGGGGCATGCCAAGTGCTCCCGCTGCTGGCACTTCCGCGCGGATGTCGGCCAGCATGCCGAGCATCCGGAGCTGTGCGGCCGCTGCGTGGACAACGTCAGCGGCAGCGGCGAGGTGCGCCTGCATGCCTGAGACCGCCGGGCGCTTCGGCGCCCTGCCGTGGCTGTGGCTGAGCGCGATCGTCTTCGTGCTCGACCAGGTCACCAAGCTGTACTTCGAGGGCAGCCTGCAGATGTACCAGCAGATCGTGGTCATTCCCGACTACTTCAGCTGGACCCTGGCCTACAACACCGGCGCCGCCTTCAGCTTCCTCGCCGACCACGGCGGCTGGCAGCGCTGGCTGTTCGCCGTCATCGCCATCGGCGTCAGCGCCGTGCTGGTGGTCTGGCTCAGGCGCCTGCCGCGCCGCGGCCAGGGCTGGCTGGCGCTGGGCCTGGCGCTGGTACTGGGCGGTGCGCTGGGCAACCTGTTCGATCGCGTGGCCTACGGCCACGTGATCGACTTCATCCTGGTCCACTGGCAGAACCGCTGGTATTTCCCGGCCTTCAACATCGCCGACTGCGCCATCAGCGTCGGCGCCGTGCTGCTGGCCCTGGACATGTTCAAATCCGAGAAAAGCGGAGACCGCAATGACTGAACAGCGTATCGGCCCCGAGCGCCAGGTAACCCTGCACTTCGCCATCAAGCTCGAGTCGGGCGACGTGGTCGACAGCACCTTCGACAAGAGCCCGGCCGTGTTCAAGGTCGGCGACGGCAACCTGCTGCCCGGCTTCGAGCAGGCCCTCTACGGCCTCAAGGCCGGCGACAAGCGTTCGATCGCCATCGAGCCGGAGCACGGCTTCGGTCAGCCCAACCCGCAGAACGTGCAGGTCATGCCGCGCGGCAACTTCGAGGGCATGGAGCTGTCCGAAGGGCTGCTGATCATCTTCAACGATGCCGCCAACGCCGAGCTGCCGGGCGTGGTCAGGCAGTTCGACGATGCCCAGGTGACCATCGACTTCAACCACCCGCTGGCCGGCAAGCGCCTGACCTTCGACGTGGAAATCGTCGACGTGCAGCCGCTCTGACTCCTGTAGGGGCGAATTCATTCGCCCAACCGAGCGCCGCAGGCCAAGTGTTTTGGCGATAGGCGGCCCGGCGTTCGCGATGGTGGGTTGTGCTGCTGCGCCGCCAGCCCACCCTGCGACTCCCCTGAATCCCCGCGTGCCGAGAACTGCCATGCAAATCACCCTCGCCAACCCCCGCGGCTTCTGCGCCGGTGTCGACCGCGCCATCGAGATCGTCAACCGCGCCCTCGACGTGTTCGGTCCGCCGATCTACGTGCGCCACGAAGTGGTGCACAACAAGTTCGTCGTCGAGGGCCTGCGCGCGCGCGGCGCCGTCTTCGTCGAGGAGCTCGACCAGGTGCCCGACGATGTCATCGTCATCTTCAGTGCCCACGGCGTGTCCCAGGCGGTGCGCGACGAGGCGGCCCGCCGCGGCCTGCGCGTGTTCGACGCCACCTGCCCGCTGGTCACCAAGGTGCACCTGGAAGTCGCCCGCTACAGCCGCGACGGCCAGGAGTGCATCCTCATCGGCCACGCCGGCCACCCCGAGGTAGAGGGCACCATGGGCCAGTACGACAACCGCAACGGCGGCGCCATCTACCTGGTCGAGGACGAGGACGACGTCGCCCGTCTCGAGGTGCGCAACCCCGCGGCGCTGGCCTACGTCACCCAGACCACCCTGTCGATGGACGACACCTCGAAGGTCATCGACGCCCTGCGCGAGCGCTTCCCGGCCATCCAGGGGCCGCGCAAGAGTGACATCTGCTACGCCACCCAGAACCGCCAGGATGCGGTCAAGCAGCTCGCCGAGGACTGCGACCTGCTGCTGGTGGTCGGCAGCCCCAACAGCTCCAACTCCAACCGCCTGCGCGAACTGGCCGAACGCATGGGCACCCCGGCCTACCTGATCGACGGCGCCAACGACCTCCGGCGCGACTGGTTCGACGGCAAGCAGAAGATCGGCATCACCGCCGGCGCCTCGGCGCCGGAGGTGCTGGTCCAGGGCGTCATCGCCCGCCTGCGCGAATGGGGCGCCGACGAGGTGTGCGAGCTGGACGGCGAGCCGGAGAACGTGACCTTCGCCATGCCGAAGGAGTTGCGGGTGCACGAGCTGTAGGGGATCAGCTCAATGCAGAACGGGGCGCCATGCGCCCCGTTTTTCTTTCAGATGCCGTTGCAGCTCTTCCAGGAACCGTCGGCGTTGACCAGGTCTCCGGTACCGCCACGTAACCCTGTCGAGGCCAAGGTCAGTGTGCCTTTGCCTGCTAGGCGTCCACCGGCTATTGGAGTTGCGGTCAAGGTGAATGAGGTTGCGGTCGATGCGCTGATCGCAATGTTGGTTTGTTTGCTGCTTCCATCCACAGGGCTGGCGGAATAGACGCCCAGGACTGCACCGGTATAGCTGTTTTGTCTTGCACGGTGCTGCTCCATCACATTCGCTGCACCCACCAGGGTCGCCTTGGCATCCTCGCATGCTGTGCGCTGCAGATAGCTTTGATAGTTGGGAATGGCGATGGTGGCGAGAATGCCGAGAATGGCCACGACAATCATCAACTCGATCAGGGTAAAGCCTTGCTGTTTCTTCATATGGTGTCTCGATGGCGGTGCGGGCCACCGCAGGTGGCCCGGATCGATGATCAGTCGGTAGTCTCGTCTATCCAGTAGGTCTTGCCGAGTGGTGGCGTCCTTACCTGAGTCGGCGCGACGGAGGGGTCGGGAAGAACGTAGCAGTCGTTACCCTGGCAGAACAACTGGGGATCGCTGGAAATACCGCCGCTGTTGCTCTCCTGGTAGCGATCCTCGTAGGTTCCTGCCGCATCCGTCGCTAACCTGGCCGGCGTGGCATTGAGCAGGCGTACCGCATAAGAGCGGTTCTGGCCGACCGAGGCACTGCAAGCGGCCTTGCTACTGCTGGGCTCGTAGGTGTTGAAGTAGATGGCGTCGCCGGCGGTCAGCGCGCGAGACAGTACCTTTTCGCCGGCGCCCTTGAGGGTGATATACCAGCCACCACGGCGTTTCCCGAAAGCCGTTTTGGCGGCAGTCTTATCAGCAGTGCTACCGCTCTGGATCAGGTTATTGGTCGCATCGTACATGTCGTCTTCGCCCAGCGTGCCTTCGTCGTCGCTCCTGAACAGGGTGTCGGTGCGGAAGGAGTAGAAGCGGTCTTCGATGGTCTTGTTGAGCGGATGGCCGCGGTAGCCGCTGCCGATATTGACTGTCAGGACCGGCTGATAGCCAACTTTCAGCAGCGACACGTCGGGCTCGTGGTAGAAGCGCCGCGCCGAGGCCGGGGTATTGCCCCCGACGCTGGCGAATATGCCATCGCCCTTGCTGCCTCCGGGAGTGACCAAGTCTTTGCCACTTTTGCCATGGTTGATGAAGAAGCGCCAGACCTGGCCGCCCATGTCGCCGACGAAAATCTGGTCGGCTGTCTTTTCCGTGTCGATAATCAGCGCGCCGCCGTCCTTGAGCTGGCCGGTACTTTTGTCCACCTGGACATCCGATTTGGCCTGGATGTCGATCACTCGCACCTTGCTGGGGATGCCGTACTTCATCTGGGGCAGCGTCAGGTCGTGCGTGTCGTCATTGCCAGCAGACCAGATCTTTGCTCCGGTCTTGGCGTCGACGATGTAGAGGGCATTGCCCACTCCGTCCGCGCTGCGGATGCTGTCCGCCTGGTTGAGAGTGTCCTGCTTGGTGTCATAGCCACCGCCGAAGATCAGCACATCCTTGATTTCGCTGCCCACCTTGATCCGGGTCTTGACCGGTGCGGACCAAGTCTGGCCCAGTTTCTCGAAGCCCGTGCTGCCGCCGAGGATTTGCCACAGCATCTTGGGGGTCTTGGGATCGCTGATGTCGAGGGCATAGATATTTCGTCCGCCGCGGCCCATGGTGGCGTAGGCGTAGACGAATTCGCCGCTGTTCTTGCCTGTAATCGGCTTGCCGTCCGGGTCCTTGCCGCCATAGATCACTCCATTGTTGTTGGCATCGTTGACCCAGAGCGTGACCGTGTTGTCCATCCCGTACAGGCGCGGTTTCTGCGAGGTGGACTTGGCGTTCGCCTGCAGTTGCTTGATGTTCGGCAGCAGCGCTTCGGGCATGAAGGCGGACTGCTCTACCCCGGTAGCGGCGTCGAACAGATGGAGGAAGCCCTCGTTGCTGCCGATGATGGCGCTCATGTCGGCTTTTGCGCAGGTACCGTCAGTGTTGTAGTCCTTGCAGGCATAGGTGATCAGGCGCGGAGAGGAATGGATGGGGTCGCCCAGCGCCTGTCGAGCCACGGAGTTGCCATCCTCGTCGATATCCAGTCCGCGGATGTAGTTGAGCAGGTTGGTTCGCTCGGTGCTCGACATACTGCTGTTGCCAAGCTTTGTGCCGGTGATGTTGGTATTGGTGGTGAGCAGCTTTTCAAGGTCGGTAGCTTTGCCGGCCGGCGAAGCGCCGAGGTAGGTGAACAGCTGGCGCGACGCTGGCGCAGGCAGCATGCTTGCCGCGCCGCCTCGGGCTATGTCGTCGCCATCCTGGGTGGCGCTCCAGAAACTGCGGGCACTGGTTTTGAAGAAGCCGCTGTTCAGGTCGATGGCTGGGGCATCATCGGCGTCGACGATGGTGGCTACGCCGTTGTCGATCTTCATGCGATAGCGCTTGAGGTTGCCGAGCCAGCGGTCGCTTTCCGAGGGACGGAACAGGGCAAAGTACAGCTCGTCCAGGTTGTCGGCACGGTTGAAGCTGCTCACCGGGGCGCTGGCGTTCACATAGGTGGTGTTGGTGGCCAGGGCAGCTTGGACAATTTCGTTGAAGGCATTGGCAAGTTCGCCGGCATTTTCTGCCTGGTAGGCCTTGCCACCTCCCAGCTGGGCCAGATCGTTGAGGAACTTGGTGGCCGTCGCGTCCGAGCTGGTATTGAAGCCGATGGTATGGGTGGTGACGGTGTTGAGTCCGTCGAAGGTGGCCTGGTCTTCTTGGGCAAGCCATTTCACGGCACTGCGTCCGCATTTTTCATCGTCATCGGTGGCGTCACCTGTGCAGGTGGTCCCCGTCAGGCTTGCGATGCCGGTTCGTGATGCAGTCGTGTATCCGTTCGCGGCACCGTCGGTCAGCAGAACCAGATAGCTGGCCTGGCAGGAGCTGGTTATCGGGCTGCGGTCGCTGCCGATATGTTTTCCTGGCTGCTGGGTCAGATAGCCCGCGGCTTCATAGAGTGTGGGGACGATGGGGGTCGATCCACTGGCATTGAGGCTTTGCACTATGCCATTGGTATATTCGCGAATGGTATAGCTGCTTTCGCCTAGTCCACCGGAAGCGATCTTGATGCGCAGCTTTATGGCGCTTTCGAAGCTGCTTTCATAGGTCCTCAGTTCGAGATCGCTGGAGCTGGGTTTCAGCATCAGGGTGAGCGAGTTGCCGTCGCTCCAGTCGCTGCGCGAAAAGATGCTCTGCAGTTCGTTCTTGATGCCGTTTTCCGGGCAGTTGAGTTTGACCGGCTCGCCGGCGGCGACCGGGGTAATGGTGCAGCTCGTACCGCTGGTGAGTGAGCGGTCGCTCAGGTTCTTGGCGTTTGTCGAAAGCTCGCTGGAGTTGCCGGTTTTTTCAAAGCTCAGGGTCGCCGTGCCGGTGTTGGTGTCGTCGGGGGTGACTATCACCTGGGCGTCAAGAACGGTGGCGCCCTGCTTGATGGGGAGCTTTCTGTACCGACTGGCAATGTGCGTGGCCGAGAGTGGGGCTGTGCTCGAGGTCAGATCGACCGGGTAGGTCGTTTTGCCTTTCTTGTCGGTGCCGGTTGTCTGGTACCCGTCGTCTTTCGAGGTGACCACGGAGATGTCCAGGACCGGATTGAGGCATCCGTCTTCTCCGCCGGTATAGGTGACGTTCAGCACCGGCTGCAGGCTCTTGGCAGCATCGAGGCTGAACGCCGTCCGGCTGCCGCTGCCCGAGGTGGGCGACAGGAAGAAGGCCATGGAGTTGTTGCCGCACCAGTCGCTGTTGTTATCGATGACGCTTTGCACCAAGGAGGTAACTGTGGGGCCTTCCACGTAGACCTGTGGGCTTGCCGTGCGCCACTCTTCCGGGGTCCAGGTCACGCTGCTGGCGGTCTTGATCCGTCCGGTGAAGTTGCTGGCGCTGGCCGTGAAGGCCGGCGCATCGGCAATGTTCTGCGCCGTGACGGCAAAGGTCACCGGGCGATCATCGGATGCGGCAGGGACGAAGTCGATTCGGGCGGAAGTGACCTTGGCGCCTTTGGGGATGGCGACGTTCTGGAAGCGCAGGCCGGTGGTGCGGGTGCGGTTTTCGCTCCCCGTCCAGGTGATCTCCAGGCGTGGGGAGTTCTCCGCCCCATCGCCCAGATACCAGGAGTAGGAATTGTCAGTGGTACCCCGCAGGCGCAGGGCGACATCGGCAATCGGGTTGGTCGCCGGACTCAGGTCTTGCAGCTTCGCGAACTTGGGCGTGAGATCGAAGACGATTTCCTTGCTGTCCGCACTGCGCACGGGCGTGGCCGAGGTATTGAGATCGCTATTGCCGAAACTGCGTCCGGCGTCGATGGTGCTGTCGTTGTTGAAGGCCTCTGCGGTCTTGGTGCTCTCAATCTTGATGCTGAAGTTGCGAAGCGTGGCCGTGGTGCTGGTGGGGGTCAGTATCAGTTTGGCGCTCTGGATGCTCACGCCGGCGGGTATGTTGAGGTTGCGGAACAGGAGGATGCCGTCGTTGCCGCTGCTTCCCGAGCGGGTGTTGATCGAGAGCTTCCCCCCCGCCGGGCACGCATATCCGGCATCGGCGATTTTTGCCGAGCAGGCATAGTCTTTGCTGTCTTTCCGAACCACATAATACGAGGCGTAGTCCGCCGAGTAGCTGGAGCTGCTGCCGAGCGAGCGGGTAACGCTGTTTGCGCTGTTTGCGGTATAGCCCATTACCAGCGTCGGATCGCTGATGTTGGTGGTTCCGTTGTCAATGTAGGTGGCGTCATCACCGCCTTCCATGATCGCCGGAGTGGCGAGCTTGGCGTTGACGGTTTCGTTGATGTTCTTGACTGGCGACAGCAGCCGGGATCCGCCATTTTTGGTGTTGAGCGCCATGATCCCGACATTGATATTGCCGGCATTGTTGATGATGGTGCTGAAGGCACTCTTGAGCTGCGTCATTCGAGTTCCGCTCATCGAGCCGGAGTCGTCGAGGATGAACAGCACGTTGGGGCGAATCCCTTGGTCGATGGTCGGGCCGCCGAAGAAGATTTCCGTGTCGTCGGCATGGCTGATGCCGGCCTGCAGGACCAGGCTGGAAAGCAGGGTGGAGGCCAGGAACGGTTTGAAGGTGTGGTGGGGTTTCATGACATTCATTCCTTGTCCTGTCAGTAGCGGACCAGATGGCCCTGCAGATGCAGGGCCTGTGCCGGGTGATCGTCGGTGCAGGCAGTCTTGCCATCGCCATCTGCGCAAGCTGGATCGGCAAAGGATTCGCCGGTGCTCTGGATGTTGAAACAGGCGTATTGGAAGCTGGTGTTGTCGTCGGAGGCATCCAGCGAGTAGGCGGGGATCACGTCCCAGCAGGGCCCCGGGGCCCCAGCCGTGGCGGTGTACTGCACGGTTTCGGAGAGTGTTCCCTCCGCTGTCATGGCCGCGATCCTGAACTCCTTCTCGAATTCATCCAGCCACTGGCGGATGCCACTTTCGGCAGCCTGGAAGGCTACATTCTGCTGCTGGCTGTTGGCGGCCATGCGCATTTGCAGGGAGGAGGTGCTGGCAGCGGTGATGGCGATGGTAGTGAGCACCAGCAGCAGTACCAGGCTGACCAGCAGGGCAATTCCGCCTTGTCGGTTCTTGGCTTTCATCAGATACGGTTCCTGAGTTCGTAGGTGCCGCTGAATGTGCGGGTCACGTCGCTGCGCGGATCACTGATGGTGAGCTGGATGCGCATGGCTAGGGCGCTGTCCCGCTCGCTCTCGCTGAGCGCCGCGCTTTCGACCCATCGGGTAGTGCCGCCGCCGGGAATGGCGAAGAAGATGCTGTCGATTACGGCGTTGTCGAGGATAGGGTCGGCACTGCCGCCGTTCAGGGTCATGCAGAGGGATGTGCCGTTGTTGCACTGTGCATAGGTGACGGTTCGCAGGTACAGCTCGGTGCCGTCGCAGGCCCTGCTGGCGCTGAACACGGGCTCGGGCGTGTTTCCAGTTTTTTCGGTGCTCGCATAACGGAAGGTCACGCTGTTGGCGGCTACAGCCAAAGCATCCTCGGGAAAGGTGTAGCTGCCCACCGTCGTTTCGTTGGCAATCGAACTGCATCCCTGGTAACCGGTACGACGAGCATCGGTCCCGATGATTTCCAAGGCTACCCTGCCGCCCTCTTGGACGCGTGCCAAGGCGTTTGCCGTGCGATCGGATTCGCTGGTGTTGTTGAACAACTGGAGGATGCCGAGCAATAGCAGTGAGCTGATCAGGAGGGCAACCATCAGCTCGACAAGCGAAAATCCGCGCTGCTGCTTCATAGATTCACCCTCAGTACGAAGGTAGACATGGCTGGGGAGTTGGGCGTTGCGGGGTCGTCGTCGCTGTCCTCGGTGGCGTTGCCTTCCCACGTGATGGTTATGGTGTATTGGTTCGGATCGTTGCGGGCGATGCTGGCGATGGCGCCGGGAATACCTGCTTCGAGGGCTGCGCGCCAGTCATGCAGGTCCAGCTGGGCCTGCTCGATGGGCGAGCAGCCAGCAGCGCTGCAGTTTGGTTTCGTGGTGGCGGGGGCGCTCGTCGTCAACTCGTAGTTGTCGCTGGTGATCGCTTGAGCGCGATTGGTGCGCATGCGTTCGACCAGATCCTGAGCCAGCACGCTGACCTGACTGCGCAGGTAGGCATTCTGACTCGACTGCAGGCTGGTCATCATCAGGGTCGCCATGCCCAGCAGGCCGATGGCTAACACGAGAAGGGCAACCAGTACTTCCACCAAGGTGAAGCCCTTGTGCGATGCGCGTACTCTCATGGGCAGGCACTCCCGCTGCAGGCTTGACCGATGGCGTTTACCCTTACCTGGTGGCTCTTGCTGCGCTCGGCCTCAGTCAGGGTCAGGGTTAGCGGGGTTGGTGTGATGGTGCCATTCGGGCGGAATAGCACGGAGCTCTGCGTGCTTTGAATGGTCAGTCCTGTCGCAGCGGGGATGACGCGTATGACCTCGCTGTCGCTTTCGCGCACCAGCAGGGTGCCGTTCGTCCAGTCGGTTTGGGTTGCGCAGGTTTTATTGTCTGCGTTGGCCGCGCAGACCCTGATGCTGGTGCGCTGGGTGATTGCCTCGCTGCGAGCAAGCAGCAATGCCCCCAGAAACTGGTTGGCGGTACTGTTCAGGCGGCTATCCAGAGTGATGCTGCGAAAGCTGGGAATGCCGATGCCGGCGATGATCGCGATGATGGCGATGACCACCATCAGTTCGATCAGAGAAAAGCCGTTGCGTGACTGCATGCTGTGCGCTCTCGTGTATTTCCTGAAAGTGGCTTTTGCAGTTGAAGCATCCTGATTGGGCTGGCTGGAGGCCAGTCGCTCGGGACAGGCGCATCGAATGGGCGACGAGCGGTCGATGGCCTATTCGCAAGTGGTGATTTCGCCGATGCGCTGGCTGCGTATGCGGCCGGAAAGGCTGATGACCAGTTGGTGTTGGGGTTGGTTGTTCATGCACAGTGTCAGAGTCCCATTGGCTGCACGAGTGGTTCCATTGGCCTCGAAGTGCAGGTGCGCCTGTTGCCCGAAGCGGGACCAGCGCCATGTGACATCGTCGGGTAGCCTGATCTGGCGGATCAGGCGTTCGCCTGTCTCGAATCGGCCATTCCGGTTGCTGTCCTCGAACACCAGCAGGTTGCGGCCCCAGGTTCGGGAGCCATCGCAAGCGGAGCTGCCGGAGCAGATGCCGATGGTCGTTCGTTCCAGAACGGCTGAGGCGCGGGCATGGTTTAGCTCTCCCAAGAGCTGGTTGACGGCTTGGGTCTGGCGGTTTTTGCGCAGCATCTCGCTAAAGGAGGGAGCTGCAATGCCCAGCAGGATGCCTGCGATGAGCAGGCATGCCATGAGTTCGAGCAATGTTTGTCCACGCATCGCTTTCATGGATTCGACGTCCGTGTCGGAACCTGGATGAGGCTGCAACGGATTCTAGGGGGATTCCGCGCGGCAGATTGTGATCGCCAGCCGGTTGTGAAGCCTGTACCGGTGGTGGATCGGATTTTTGCTGGCATGGCTGTGCCCGGCTGCGAAGCGTAGACTCTGCAAGCAGATCGGTAGCGTGCTGGACCAGCCTTTTCCCGAGTACCCTCACAATCTGTCTGCCTGGAATCTTCATGCATAACATCCTCATCATCGGCGCCGGGGCTATCGGCCTGCAGTCGGCGCGTCTGCTGGCCCAAGCCGGCTGTTCCGTCACCCTGCTCGATCAGTCCGCCGTGGGCGGCGAGGCTTCCTGGGCCGGTGGCGGCATCGTCTCGCCGCTCTATCCGTGGCGTTACAGCCCGGCGGTGACGGCGCTGGCGCACTGGTCGCAGGACTTCTATCCGCGCCTGGCCGACAGGCTGATCGAGGAGGGCGGGGTCGATCCCGAGGTGCACGTCACCGGGCTGTACTGGCTGGATCTGGAGGACGAGGCCGAGGCGCTGGCCTGGGCCGCGCGCGAGGGGCGGCCGCTGCGCTCGGTGCCGATGGCCGAGGTCGAGGCGGCGGTGCCGGTGCTGCGCCACGGCTACCGGCACGCGATCCACATGGCCGGGGTGGCCAACGTGCGCAATCCGCGCCTGCTCAGGTCGCTGCGTGCGGCGCTGGCGCAGCTGCCCAACGTCGAGATCCGCGAGCACTGTGCCGTCGAGGGCTTCCTGCGCGAGGATGGTCGGGTGGTCGGTGTGCAGACCAGGCAGGGCGAGCTGCTTGCCGATGCCGTGGTGGTCGCCGCTGGCGCCTGGAGCGGCGAGCTGCTCAAGAGTCTCGGCCTCGCGCTGCCGGTGGAGCCGGTCAAGGGGCAGATGATCCTGTTCAAGTGCGCGGCGGATTTCCTGCCGAGCATGGTGATGGCCAATGGGCGCTACGCGATCCCGCGCCGCGACGGCCATATCCTGGTCGGCAGTACCCTGGAGTACGAGGGCTTCGACAAGACGCCGACCGCCGAGGCGCTGGGCAGCCTGCGCGCCTCGGCCATCGAGCTGCTGCCGGCGCTGGCCGACGCCGAGGTGGTCAGGCACTGGGCTGGCCTGCGTCCGGGCTCGCCGGACGGTATCCCGTTCATCGGTCCGGTGCCGGAGCACGACGGGCTGTGGCTGAACTGCGGGCACTTCCGCAACGGTCTGGTGCTGGCGCCGGCCTCCTGTCAGCTGCTGAGCAACCTGCTGCTGGGCCAGGCGCCGATTGTCGACCCGGCGCCCTACGCGCCCGCCTTGCGCCTGCGCCGGGCTCAGTGATAGCCTTCGCGCCACGTTTTTCGCCGGTGTAGCTCAGTCGGTAGAGCGGCTCATTCGTAATGAGAAGGTCGAGGGTTCGATTCCTTTCACCGGCACCAACAACATACTTCCGCCTTCCCCCGGATTCACCCGGATAAGACGGGAGCCCAGAGAAACCGGCCCTTGCGCCGGTTTTTCTTTGCCCGGAGTTCGCCCGGTTTCATCTGGATAGCCCCGCCGTTTAGGGGTATGTTTAGGGGTATTCTTGGTTCGATATTGAGCGTACCCCTATGGCGCGCACCGTCACCCCCCTTACCGATCCCAAGTGCGAGGCTGCCAAGCCCCGTGCCAAGGACTACAAGCTCTTCGACGGGCAGGGGCTTTTCCTGCTGGTGAAGGCGTCCGGAGTGAAGACCTGGCGCTTCAAGTTCACCCGTCCCGATGGCCGGGAAGGGCTGGCCACCTTCGGTAACTACCCGGCCCTTGGCCTGAAGGCCGCCCGCGAACGCCGCGCCGAAGCCCTGGAGCTGCTGGCGCAGGGTATTGACCCCATCGAGCACGCCCGGCAGGCGAAGGCCAGCGCCGTGGCCGCCGCCGCGCACACCTTCGAGGCCGTGGCCCGCGAATGGCACGCCGCCTGCGCGCTCAAGTGGAAGCCGCACCACGCCGCCACGGTGCTGCGCCGGATGGAATCCCACCTGTTCCCCGCCCTGGGCGCCCGGCCTGTGGCTGATCTGAAGGTGCGCGACCTGCTGGCGCCGCTCAAGGCTGCCGAGCGCCGCGACACCCTGGAGACCGCCAGCCGCCTGCGCCAGTACATCGCCGGCATCCTGCGCATGGCGGTACAGCACGGGATCATCGAGACCAACCCGGCCAGCGACCTGCAAGGCGCCACGGCCACCCGCAAGACCGCGCACCGGCCCGCCCTGCCACTGGAGCGCCTGCCCGAGCTGCTGGCGAGAGTGGATGCCTACAGCGGGCGCCAGCTCACTCGCATGGCCGTACAGTTCACCCTGCTGGTGTTCATCCGCTCCAGTGAACTGCGCTTCGCCCGCTGGGAGGAAATCGACTTCGACCGGGCACTGTGGACGATCCCCGCCGAGCGCCCGCCCATCGAGGGCGTGAAGCACTCCACCCGTGGCGCGAAGATGGGCACGCCGCATCTGGTGCCGTTGAGCCGGCAGGCCTTGGTGCTGCTGGAGCAGGTGCGCCAGCTGACGGGGCGCTTCGATCTGATCTTTCCCAACGATCACGCCCACTGGAAGCCGATGAGCGAGAACACGGTAAACGCCGCCCTGCGCCGCATGGGCTACGACACCAAGGCCGACGTGTGCGGCCACGGCTTCCGGGCGATGGCCTGTTCCGCCCTGGTGGAGTCGGGGCTGTGGAGCCGCGACGCGGTCGAGCGGCAGATGAGCCACCAGGAGCGCAACGGGGTGCGCGCGGCCTACATCCACAAGGCCGAGCACATCGAGGAGCGCCGGCTTATGTGCCAGTGGTGGGCCGACTACCTGGACGCCTGCCGGGAGCAGTTCACTTCACCGTTCGACTTCTCCAACCGCGGCGAGGAGGCCGGCAACGTGGCGCGGATCAAGCGCGCCTGACCTGCCTACTTCTGCACAGATTCCATATCCGTCAGCACTCGGCGCACCATTTTTCCCGCCTTGCAGTACAATCCCGACAACTGCTGTTGATTCATACAGCTATCTAAACCAGCCACCCAAGCAGCCGGCCGCGCAGCAGAGCGTGCCGCGGGGGTGGCCGATCGATGCCATGGACAGGCCACACAATGCCGGAGGGGGCAACGCATGTCGGCAAGGTTCGGGCGTATTCCGCTGGATAGGATCATTACCGAATGGGAAGACGGGCACCCGATCAATCCGCGTTTGCTGGCCGGTGAGGTGGCCGCCCTGCTGCGCACAGCGGCGCCAGCTGACCACCCGATTCACGAAGCCTTCGCATCGGCCATCCTGAGCGCAATGCCTGGTGGCTGTGCTGTCACGCATGGAGCCCTTGTCGATTACTTCGAAGGCGCCGGCTCGGGCAGGCCACCTGCGATGATCACCACCACTACCGGCTCCGTTCCTGCCTCGGCTGTACTGGTCTGGCGCCAGTGGATCAACCGACTTGCCGATGAAGCAACCAGCCGCGCGCTGTATGTCGCAGGGCGCGCGATTCCAGCCGGCGACAGCTCCAACATCGCCATGGCCGCCAATGCTTCCCCAACTGCCAGCCAGACTGAGCAGCCGCCGTTACCATCTGGCAGCGAGCCTGGCTATGTGGCAATGCGACAGCGCGAGCAGCGCCGGGAGGGAGAGCGCCGCGCCGCCGAGCAGTTAGAGGCGAAAGATATCGCCCTGCAACATGCCTTGAGCAGGGAGGCAGCGAAGGACGCCATCATTGCCACCATGAAAGCACAGCTTCAGCTATCGAGGGAGGAGGCGGAGGACGAACGCCGTAGGCGGATCGAAAGCGACCGAGCGCGCGCGGAGTTGGCCGAGCAGCTGCGCGAGCACGCCGGCATCATCGAGTTCGTGAACCCGGAGAATGCGTTATCGCCGGTAGAAGGCCGGCGCTTGGTGGCCATCTGGTGCGAGCTGACAGAAAACGGAACGGTAGACGCTGCTACTGATTCGGGTATCGGTGTGGGGACGCTGGCGCGAGACTGGTGGAGGAAACATGTTGGCGAGCCATCCGATACCGAGGTCAAGCGTTTGCGATGGGCGCTGACCTGGCCTGCCCGGAAGGGTGGCGGGGTTGTTGCGAGGCGCCCGCGCAACAAGGGGTAACCCCTTTCAGGCCCGCGTCATGCTTGGTTGGCGCAGGCTTATCCACACCGCGTTAGCCGAAACAGGTCACCCCTTAATTGAAAGCGGTCACCTGTTTTGCCCATCACTCGCCCCCCTACCGTGTGCCCCGTCGATTCCGAAATCCGAGGCACCCGGCATGAACCAGTCCAACCAAGTAGCAACTCCCTACAACACCCAAACGCCGACCCTACCCGAGCTGATGACGATGGCCGAGGTGGCCGCCCGCTTGCGCCGCACCCGGTCGGGGGTGGACAAGCTGCGCGCTCGCGACCCGCAGTTCCCGAAAGCGCTGAAGGATGGCGAAAAGCGCAGCTGCCGCATCTTCTTCGTCCGGCAGGAAATCGAGGCGTACATTGCGGCCCGCCTGGCAGCGCGCGAGGTGGCCGCATGAGCACCACCACCAGCGACGCCGAGCTGCTGGTGCAGGCGCCGAGCAAGATCGCCAGGGTGCTGGCCTACCAGCTGCCGGCCTGCAACTCGCTGAACCGCTTCGAGGCCGAGGCCCTGGGCGACCACTGCCTGAACTCGACCATTGCGAAGCTGACCCACGACTACGGCCTGGCCTTCCAACGCCAGCCGGAGAAGGTACCGAACCATTGGGGCACGCCCTGCGACGTGGTGCGCTACCGCTTGCCGGCGAGCCAGCAGAAGCGTGCCCGTGCGGTGCTGGCGCTGCTGTTCAAGCCGGCGAAGGATCGCAAGGAGGTGGCGGCATGAACATCACCTTGACCACCTACAAGGGCGAGCCGCGCGTGGATAGCCGGCTGATCGCCGAGCAGTTGGGCAACCAGCACGAGAACACCTATGACCTGGTCAAACGGTACGCGGAGGACTTCCGGCAGTTCGGAATACTCCGGTTTGAAACCGGAGAAATCACCGGGCGCGGTCAGCCGGAGCAGTACGCCCTGCTCAACGAGGACCAGTGCTATCTGCTGCTGACCTACAGCCGCAACACCCCGAGGGCGCGGGCGCTCAAGATCAACCTGGTGAAAGCCTTCCGCGAGGCCCGCGACCGCGCCAGCGTCTCCGATGCCCAGTACCTGCCGTTGTACCACTCCATGCACGCCGAGGTGGCCGCCCTGGCCCAGCGCGCGAAGGAGTGCGGCAGCAGCACCCCCGAACACCTGTTCCACATCAACGCGAACAAGGCACTGAACAAGGCGATGGGGATCGCCAGTGGCGAGCGCGGCACGCTGACCATCGAGCAACGCTTGATCCTGACCACGTTGCAGGCGGTGTATCGGCGCCACCTGCATGACAGCCTGGAGCGCGGCGACGATCACCGCGAGGCCGGGCGCAAGGCGAAGGGCGCGGTGCTGGCGTACATGGCCACCGCTGGCGGCCTGCTGCTGGGGGAGGTGGAGGCATGAGCCGTCCCGATCTGCGCACCCCTGTTCGCCCGAGTGTTGCCAAGCCCACCCGCTGGCGCTATCTTTCGCCCGTCGCGGTCAATCCCGCGGCCGACCTTGGCCGGTCGAGTAAACGCAGGCGCACAAGCGCCCCCAAGAGCATTGCAGGCGCTTTTTTTGTGCCCGCAGTGACGCTCTATGGCGGCTGTGCGCGGGACATCCGTCCTCGTGGCGGGTGTGCCGGGTCCCTGTGTTCCCGGTCGGCCAACCCGCGTACAGCCGTCTCCAATCCTCGCTTGGCCGCGAGCGGTGACGGCTCCCCAAACACAGGAGCTGTACCCATGAAGCACGACCCCGCCCGCAATCCGTCCGCACTCCGCGAACGCGCCAGCGCCCACCGCGCCATGGCCATCGCCTCCCTGCACGCCGACTCCTCCCTGTCCGTCCGCCTCAAGCGCTACAACCACCACATGGCCATCTGCCGCGACCTGGAGGCCACCGCCGCCGAGCAGCAGACCACCAGCACCCGCGACCCGCGCACCGCCCTGGCCTGGCTCAAGGCCGGCAAGTCCGTTCGGATCGACTCGCTCAACCTGCGCGACCACCTGCGCCACGTCCGCGCCCTGGCTGCCCTGGAAGCCCGTGGGGGTGCGAAATGAATCGCCCGGCCCTGAACCTCATCGAGGCCGCCCGCAATCGTCTGGCGAAGGCCACCAGCGCCGAGGGCATCCGCTTCGAGGAGCACACCGCAATCGGCATGCTCGACACTCTGGAAAGCCTGCGCCTGATCGACATGGACACCTGGCGCACTCTGCGCGCCGAGTTCGACAGCCTGGCCGACAGCCGCCGCGCGCTGCTGCAAGGGGGTGCGAAGTGAGCAACGTCGCAGCCATCACCACCAGCAAGGCCGAGGCGCTGGCCGGCGAGCTGCTGGGCGCCCACGACTTCCCCGAGCTGGGCAGTCTGCTGGCGGCAGAGCGCAAGCACTCCACCCGCCTGTGGACGGTGCTGAACGAGCTGCGCCTGCATGGCGAGCTGCCGGCCTGGGCGCGCGAGCTGGACGCCGGCACCGGCCGCCAGTGGGAAGCCATGATGCAAGCCCGCGCCGACCTGGACAGGGCCCTGGCCGAAGTCCTCGGTGACCCGCAGGGCGACCAGCAGCCTGCCGCCGAGCACGCCGTCCACCAGTTCTTCGCCGCTCGCTACCGCAACACCACCGAGGGCTGACCCATGACCGATTTTCAACGCTGCCAGCAGGCGGCGACGGCCCCGGCTTGCCCGGAGAAAGCTGTCCTGTCGCTGATCCCGTACCACCTGGAGCTGATCCGCGCCGCCAGCGAAGCGCATCGCCGCGTGCTGAACACCCGCGCCACCGACCCGGAGTGGCCGGAAGCACACCGCGCCTGGCTCAACGCCGCCGAGTCGCTGGCGGTCGCCATCATCCACCAAGCCGAGCGGGAGGCCCGCCATGGCTGACCAGCGCAACCCGTATGACGGAGAAATGGCGTTCCGGCTCGCCGACATGATCGACAGGGCCGACCAGCGCCGGGCGGATCGGCTCAGGAAGCAGGCCGAGCGCGACGCCCTGTGGCGCAAGCGCATGCGTTCCGCGACCACCACCATCATGGCCATCGGCGCCATGGGCGACCACATAGCGCAGCGCCTGCCGGAGAACGACAAGCTGCGCTTCGCCGCGACCTGGATCGTTGAGTCTGCGGATCAGCTGGAGGCGATGTTTCTGGCCATGGCCACCGAGGAGGCCGAGGATGAATGATCCCGTGATTCCCCTGCGCCGCGCTGCTGGCGATCCGCTCGACCTGCTGTTGTCGCGCCTGGAGGGTGTGAAGAAGACCGGCGCACGCTACGTCGCTCGCTGCCCGGCGCACGACGACAAGTCGCCCTCCCTGAGCCTGTCACGCGGCGATGATGGTCGCGCCCTGGTCCACTGCTACGCCGGCTGCGAGGCCCGCGACGTGCTGGCCGCGGTTGGCCTGGAACTGCGCGACCTGTTCCCCGACAACCTGAGTGGCGAGCAGCGCCAGCAGTACCGCCGCGAGAAGCTGACCAAGGAACGGAACTTCGAGCGCCTGGTGATCGAGGCCGCCAAGGGCAGCGCCGCAGCACTGAACGACGAAGACCTGGCCCGGCTGGCGCTGGCGCAGGAACGCATCGACCAGCTTGAACGGGAGCTGGGCGAGCTGGATACGCTGCCCGAGGTGGCGCCGGATCGCCCGGGCTGGGCGGTGTACGAGTCGTGGGTACGCAACGAGAAGGGCGCGCGGCTCAAGCCGGGCGTCTACTGGCACGGCTACCGGCGCACCAAGGAGGACGAGGAAGGCGTCTCGAGCGAGGACAGCGAGCGCCCCCTGCGGGACGAGTGGATCGCGTCCCCGGTGTTCGTCGAGGCCCGCACCCTCAACAGCGACGACGGCACCGAGGGCCGGCTGCTGCGCCTGGTGACGCATGGCGGCAGCAAGGAGTGGACCATGCCCATGGAGATGCTGGGCGGCAGTGGCGAGGAGATCCGTCGCGCGCTGTTCGCCATGGGTGCGGTGATCGCGCCGCGGCAGCGAGGCCGCTTTCTGGAGTACCTGCTGGAGCAGCAGCCGCGGCAGACCATCGCCACCACCAGCCGGCCGGGCTGGCATGAGTCGGGGGTATTCGTGCTGCCCAATCGCACCATCGGCGGCGAGGGGGTGCGCTTCCAGTCGTCAGGCCGCGCGCCGGACCTGTTCCGGGTGCGTGGCGAGCTGGCGCAGTGGCAGGCGCAGGTGGGCGCCCGCTGTGCGGGCAACCCTGTGCTGACCTTGGCGGTGGGCTGTGCGCTGGCCGGCCCGCTGCTGAATCTGGTGAAGGTGAACGGCGGGGGCGTCCATCTGGTCGGCGACAGTTCGAAGGGGAAGTCGCTGGCGCAACTGGTCGGCGCGTCGGTCTGGGGCGATCCGGGGCCGGCAGGCTTCGGCGCTTCCTGGTGCATGACCAAGAACGGCTTGGAGATCGAGGCCGCTTCCCGCAACGACACCATGCTATCGCTGGACGAGATCAAGCGCGCCAACCCGAAGGACATTCAGGAGATGGCCTACTCGCTGGCCAACGGGCAGGGCAAGGGCACCATGACCCGCGAGCGGGAGGGCCGCCAGAAGCTCGCCTGGCGCCTGCTGACCATCTCCAGCGGTGAGCGGTCGCTGTCCGAGCATGCGGCCCTGTCCGGCGATCCGGCGCACGCTGGCGCCGAGCTGCGCATGGTGGACGTGAACGCCGGCACCCGGGCGCATGGCGCCTTCGACGACTGCCATGGCCTGGACGGGGCAGGCTTCCACAGGGCCATGACCGGCGCCGTCGGCGAGCACTACGGGCACCTGGGCCCGGCCTTCGTCGAGAAGCTGACCGCCGGCAACGACCGCGCCGGGCTGCTGGAGGACTTCGCCAAGGTGCGCGCCGAGTTCCAAGCGGACAGCGCGCAGGCCGGCCGGGTGGCGGATCGCTTTGCGGTGATCGCCCTGGCCGGTGAGATGGCCATCGCCTACGGGCTGTTGCCCTGGCCGGTGGGCACCAGCCTGGCGGATAGCCTGCTGCTGTACCGGGAGTGGCTGGAGCGGGTGGGCAGCGGCAGTGCCGAGGACCGGCAGATCCTGGCCAGCCTCGCCCGCTTCATCGAGCGCCACGGCGATAGCCGTTTCTCCGATGTGCACGCCCCCGAGACGGACAGCCGCATCCGTGACCGTGCCGGGTACTGGGAGGACGAGCCGAATCGCCGGCTGTTCCTGTTCAACACGTCCGGCCTGCAAGAGGCCGCCCACGGCTTCGGGCTGGCGCGCATCGTCACGGCGCTGGATACGGCCGGCGCCATCGCCAAGCGGGACATCGAGAAGGGCCAGAAGCGCAACACCAAGAAGTACACGCTCCCTGGCGGCAATGGCAAAGGGCGGCGCCCTGGCCTGTATGTGATCGACCCCGACCGGCTGGAGATGGCCGGTACCAACGACAACACACACGCAGGAACCTAGAAACCAAGGGACAGCAGGGACAAAGGGACAGAGCCAGTATCGACGCGGCTTCCAGCCATTTTCTGGCCTGTCCCTTGAAGAGAGAGAGGAGGGACAAAGGGACACACACCACCTTGTGAATACAGGTGGCCTTGCTCCTGCTCCCCTGGCTGGCCAGTCCCTGAGAACTGGCGAGGGACCGCCGTTCCTAGTGCACAGGGACGGCTGAAAGCCGCATGGCACTAGGGCTGTATCCGTTTTGTCCCTTCGTCCCTCGGTTTTTCGATTTCTAGAGAAACATGTGATGAGTAACGCGAGAGAGGCCCATGGCTCTGCTGGCGAAGCTGTTCGAGCAACTGGAAAACGAGCCTGAAAAGTCAGGTATCTGTAGCGAAAAGGCGGGCGCCCCAGTCGAGTCGGTAAGCATGGCGAAGGTTGCCGCACTGGCGCCGGCCATCAACGACCACCGAGCCGCCCCGGTACCACCGCCAGCGCCAGCAGCGCTGGCACCCACCCCAACCCCTGCGCCAGCAGCAGAGCGCACTGCAGAGGCGGCCAGCGAGCCGCAGCGCATCGTCCGCACCGCCGCCACGGCTGCGCCGGCCTGGCTGGCCGCGCGTGATGCCTACCTGAGCCACGCCATGACCTGCCGCGCCTGCCATGCCCCGACCGGCCGCTACTGCCCGGCCGGCGCCGAGCTGCGCGTCACCTACGACACGACCCCCATGGAGCCGACCCGATGACCGCCACGACCATCGCCACGCTGGAGGCCGCCTTGCACCTGTTGCGGCTCGCCATGAAGCCGGGCGCCAGCCTGCGCGACCGCCTGACCATCACCCGCCTGGTGCTGCGCCGCGTCTGCGCCTGCCGCTCGGCGATCCACGACCAGCGTCATGCCCTGCGCCGGCAGGCCCGGCTGATGCGCGAGCGCGGCCCGTTCGCCCAGCGGCGCGCCAAGGAGCTGGAGCAGCAGGCCGACAGCCACGGCGCCGAGGATCTGGAGCTGTCCCGCCCGGTGCTGCTGGCCTTCGGGGAGGCTCTGTTGAGCGACTGCAACGGCTACATGACCGCTCTGGGCTTCGATGCCGTGTGCGACCTGCTGAACGTCAACCGCATCGAGCGCGAGCAGGCCCGCGCCGAAGGGGTGGCCGATCTGGCCGGGCTGGTGTTCGTTCACAACCTGGAGGACAGCGCCAGCCACCGCGGCGAGGACTGGAAGCGCGGCCCGCTGTTCGATGCCTGCCTGGCTGCCATGGCCGAGTTCATGAGGCGCACGCCGCGCCACCTGCGCCCCGATCCGTTCGCGCCTGGTGGTCCGCTGTACGGGGTGCCGGTGATGGAGCTCCACCCGGACGGCAGCATGACCACCAAGCGCCCGGCGCTGGTTGTTCACGACCGCAACGGCTCCCGCATGGTGGAGCGATAGGCCCGCCCGCCCGGCTGCTGGGGTTCGCCCTGGAGGCCGGGCGGTTGAGTGCGCCACCACAGGCGGCTACCCTCGGCGCAACTGATCGGCGTCTGGCCGTTCTATGCCTGTATCAATGGGCAGCTATGGATGATTACTTGCAGGTATGCTGCTGGAAGTTCAGGGAGGACGCTGCATGTGGGTTTGGCGGGATAAGCGGGAAAAGTGGTTGCTTGCTGGTGCGATATCGGCATTTGTGCTGGTGTGCTTGGTTAATGCCAAGTTGCCTCTATGGCCAGTCCTTGAAGGTACTACCACTGCTGCCTTTCTGCGCGCAGATGCGACTGCCAGTGTAACTAGTGATCTGTTAATCGGTCTGATCTCTGCTTACATGTTTTACTTAGCAATAGATCTGCTTCCGAGGCATCGTAAGGAGCAGCGAACCCTTCGGGTACTCAATCTGCTGGTGGCTTCCGTGGCAGACGCGTTCCATCAAGCGCGAATTTTTGGACACGAGACGCCAATTTCCTCTATCGATGTCAAAGTTATAGACCCTGTCCTGTTGGATGGGATGGCTAGTGAAGCGAAAAAGCCTGATCCAGAAGTTTTACGTCTGAAATGTGCAACGGAAACTGCGCACTCCAGATACCCTGATTTTCAGCACTCGCTGATTCTAGCCTCTGCCATTTCTGCTGATCATGCTCTGGAGTGGTTGGTACTCACAGACAAGATTCGCCTGCTGGCCGAGGTTTACGGCACGATGCCCGATAATCCATTTTCCTACATGATGGATGGCCGCCCCTCCAAAGAGCAGATGGATGATTTGCTGGTGGTGCACAGCTACAGCCAATTCCTCGAAAAGAGAAAATCATACGAATCCACGATGCAGTTTCGGGTCATGGAAGCAATGGAAGCTGCGGCCCAGTGGTCGCGTTTCGCTAATGGAGTTTCGCAGCATGGCTAATGCACGTCTCCTCGATGGCTCCTTGATTGATGCTGCCGACTTCACTCCAGAGGCTTGGGAAGGCATGAAATCTGCCAGTGCAACGGACCCTCTGCTTTTCACAATGGATTGTTGTGGTGCGCGAGCTGTTTTGAAAACAAGCATCTATGGCGTCCAGTTCTTTGCACACTACTCGGATGAGTGTGCCACCGCCCCGGAAACGCAGTGGCATGTCGCAGGGAAAGACATGGTCATGGGAGAGTTGCAAGACCTAGGTATCCAAGGGGTGCTGGAAAAGTCTGGGGGAGCTGGCAAGCGCAAGTGGCGGGCTGACATTTACTTCGAGCTGCCTGGTCGGCGTGTGGCTATCGAGATCCAACACTCCTATCTGAATTACCGGGACTTTCTGAGGCGCCAAGAGCGATATAGGCATGATGGCGTGGAGTGCTACTGGCTGGTGCGGCATGAGAACGTTTATCCAGCGCTCTGTAAAACAGTTGTCAGGAACAGACTCAAAACCGAGCATGGGAATAAGTGGCCTGCGCCACCTGCTCAAGTTTATCCGGCGATTCCGGATATGTTCTTCGCCATTCTGCTTCCTGAACGTGACCCTCAAGTAGTTGTACCGGGCTTGGCTGTGCAGACTAAAACTCTGCTGCAGGCAATCGTGGCCGGGAACCTCCGCTATAACGGCGACTACTGGTCGATTTCAGAGGCGTAGATTTCTCCCTGCCCTTGATCAGATACTGGCAGACGTGTTTTCAACTCATCTGGTCAGGCCCCCACCGGGCTGGTACGAAGCCAGTACGAGCCACCACGCGCAACAGCGCAACGCAACGTGCAACACCGTCACGCGGGAGCTGTTCGCGCCGAGGTTAGCACCCTGGGCGACCGCTCCAGAGCGACGACAGTGCCCGAGCTGTGTCGGCAGTGCTGTCTCACCATTCCACGCGGTATCCAGCGAGGTATCCACGGGTTTCCACGTTTGGTTACCACCCGCGGTTACCACGGAAACCCGCGTCGGCCTGGCATTCCGCGCCAGTCACATAGCGTGACCCGCCACCAGGACATGGTGCGAGGTGGCGGCAATGCGGGACATGACTTGTGCAGCGGAAATGCTGGTGACGATCGAGGGGCAGACCAAGCCGGCGATCCAGTGGGCGGCAGAGCGCGGCTTGAAGTGGCAGACGGTGAAGATGCGGCGCTTCCGCGGCTGGACCTGGGCCGAGGCGTTGCACCCTGAGCTGCGCAGCCGGGGCCGGTGGATGAAGTGCTGGGGCTGCGGCGCCCAGCTGCAGGCGGTGGCCTGCTGATCGCTGCCGGCCTGGCAGTGCTGGCCACAGTTGCCACCGAGTTAACACCCCCACGCGGGAAGGAAACAGCGTTTCCACCGATGGAAACACCCCAGTGCGCGAGGGGCGGAGAATTTTCCGAGCCCCCTGAAGGGCTGGCCGGCGCCGGCTGCCGCCATGGTTTCGCGAGCAGTACGCGCGTGCGCGCGAGGGGCGCCCGAATTTCTTCAGCCCCTAAAGGGCCGCCGGGTTTTCGGAGTCCACCACGCGAGGAGCTTGCGCAGGCCGGCCCAGTGCGCAGGCCCGGTGCGCAGCCGCGTACCAGCTGCCGAGCGCGCCACCCCGCATCACCAGCCCTACGCACCTGGCGGGCAGCTACGCACTCTGCGCACCGCCGGCTGCCGAGCACCTGGAGGAGTCGCCGAGGCCGATCACCACCAGTGCCAGCCCCTTGGATAGGGGTACTTTCGGATTTAGGGGTACGTTTAGGGGTATGGGTCGAGGCTGTGCCCCGTTGATTCCGCTATCTGTGAGGCCTGTGGGTGCGGTGTTCGACTCCTTTCACCGCACCACTGCTTCAGACCAGACAGCCCGTTGCGCTTCGATGCGCAACGGGCTGTTTTGCTTTGCGCGGTCGCAAAGCGCTTACAGGCTCAGACGCATCGACAGGTCGATGGCCTTGACGTCCTTGGTCAGGGTGCCGATGGAGATGTAGTCGACGCCGGTTTCCGCGTAGCTGCGCAGGTTGTCGCGATTGATGCCGCCGGAAGCCTCCAGCTTGGCGCGGCCGGCGGTGAGGGCGACGGCGGTGCGCATGTCGTCGTGGTCGAGTTCGTCGAGCATGATGATGTCGGCACCGGCTTCCAGGGCCTCGCGCAGTTCGTCGAGGTTCTCCACCTCCACCTCCACCGGGCGGCCCGGGGCGATCCGATGGGCGGCGGCGACGGCCTGGGCGATGCCGCCGCAGGCGGCGATGTGGTTCTCCTTGATCAGGAAGGCGTCGTACAGGCCGATGCGGTGGTTGTGGCAGCCGCCGCAGGTGACCGCGTACTTCTGTGCCAGGCGCAGGCCGGGCAGGGTCTTGCGGGTGTCGAGCAGCTTGACCGCGGTGCCTTCGACCAGGTCGGCGTACTCGCGGCAGCGCGAGGCCACGCCGGAGAGCAGCTGCAGGAAGTTCAGTGCGCTGCGCTCGCCGCTGAGCAGGGCGCGCGCCGGGCCTTCGAGGGTGAACAGGGTCTGGTCCTGCATGGCCCGCTCGCCGTCGGCGATGTTCCACTGCACCTGCACCCGCGGGTCGAGCTGGCGGAACACCTCGTCGACCCAGGCGGTGCCGCAGATGGTGGCCGCCTCGCGGGTGATGATGCGCGCCCGCGCCTGGCGTTCGGCGGGGATCAGCTGGGCGGTGATGTCGCCGCTGCCGACGTCCTCGGCAAGCGCGGCGCGCACGTTGGCGGTGATTTCGGCGCCGAGATCGGCAAGGCGAAGGTTGGGCATGACGGGCTCCCTGTGCATTTTCGGCGGATTATAGGCTTTTCGCCGCAGGCCGGCTTTTTCGCGAAAGGCAAAGACGGTCATGGTGCTTGTGTGATCTGCCGCAGGATCCTGCAATCGGCCTGCTCTGCTGGCACCTTGCCCTCCCTATAATCGGGCCATCGCCTGTCGCAACGCGGGACGTTGTGCAGGCCCAAGCTACGAATAGTCGCGTCGGCCCTGCCCGGGTCGCCGGCCCGAGGGAAGTACCATGTCCATTGGAGCGAAAGTCGTCCCGCTGCAAGTCGGGGCCGCCATGCGCTCGCCGACAGCGGAGCGTTCTATGCCTGCCGGTCTACAGCCGCTGCGCGAGCAGGCGCGGCAGTTTCTCAAGCAGGGCTTGCAGCGCGTACTCGATGCGGCGGACGACAGCCTGTTCGAGATGTGCGGGCGGGTCGCCAGCAACGCCGATCAGCAGGAGCTGTTCGATGCCATGCGCACGCTGCGCCTCAAGCGCGAAAGCATGGAAAAGTCCGTGCTGGACGGGCTGGACAAGGCGTTTCGCGAGGTCGGCGCCCAGCACCACCAGGCCGTCATGGACGTCCTGCCGGCCGGCCTGCTGTCGCTGGTGAGTCATGACGAACTCGAGGAGTCGGTCGCCATCAAGACGATGGTGATGCGCTCGCTGAGCGAGCATGGTGCCGAGTTCAATCCGTTGCAGCAGCGCCTGCAGGCCCTGGTCGGCGTACCGGTCACCGAGGACAACAATCCGCTGTCGGCCCGCACCCTGTGCACCCTGATGCTCGACGCCCTGCGCCCGCTGGAACTGAAGATCCAGGTGCGCCTGCTGTTGCTCAAGCTGTTCGAGAAGCACCTGCTCAAGTCCGTCGGCGAGCTGTATGCCGCCGTCAACGATCAGATGATCGCCGCCGGAGTCCTGCCCGACCTGCAGCTGCACACCCCGCGTCCGTCGCGTGCAGCCGCTGGCGAGCGGGCGGCGGTGGCCGAGGGCCGGGAGGCCGGGGCGCAGGTGGCGCTCGGCGAGCTGCGCGAGCTGCTGGGCCAGGTGCGGGGCGCGGTGTCGACCGCGCCGGCCGATGCGGTGCCGATCACCCAAGGCGATCTGACCCGCCTGCTGTCGGTCCTCCAGCGCCAGCCGTCGGGGGGCGCGGCGAACCTGCGCCAGCAACTGGATGGCCTGCTCGCGCGCGCCAGTGCCAACAGCCCGCGTCCGCGGGTGATCGGCAAGCTGGACGAGGACGTGATCACCCTGGTCTCCATGCTGTTCGAGCAGGTGCTCGGCGATGCGGAGTTGCCCGAGCCGCTGCGTGGCCCCATCGGCGACATGCAGGTTCCGCTGCTCAAGGCGGCGATCCTCGACCAGGGCGTGTTTGCCGAGCAGAGCCATCCGGCGCGCCAGCTGCTCAACGAGGTGACCGTCGCCGCGCGCGACAGCGAGGATCTGGCCGATATCCACCGCGACCGCCTGCGCAGCAAGATCGAGCAGGTGTCGCAACGGCTGCGCGAGGACTTCACCGATGATCCGGGGGTATTCGCCAGGCTGCTCGAGGATTTCAGCCGCTTCAGCGCCAGCGAGCGCAAGCGTGCGGTCCTGCTCGAACAGCGCCTGCTGGAGGCGGAGGAAGCGCGGGCGCTGCGGGAAAATGCCCGTCAGCAGGTCGACCGGCTGCTCAGCGAGCGTCTGCACGGGCTGACCCTGCCGGCCGCCATCGTCCAGGGGCTGGAACGTGGCTGGGGCGGCTTGCTGCAGCTGATCCTGCTGCGCGAGGGCGATGCTTCTGCAGAGTGGTGCGGGGCGCTGGCCACGCTCGACGAGCTGCTGGCCCGGGTGGCGCCGCTGCGCAGCCGCGAGGATGCCCGCCTGCTGCAGGAGCCGCGGCGCAGCGAGTTGCTCGCCGAGCTGAGGCGCGGTCTGGAGCGGGTGGCCTACGAGCCCTTCGAGCAGCAGCGCTTCTTCCAGGAGCTGACCCAGTGGCAGCGCAAGCTGCTCGCCGATTTCCGCGATGGCCTGGTCGAGCCCGTGGCGCCGCCGGCAGTGCTGGATTCGCCCGAGCCGCTGCGGGAGCCTTCGGTCGAGTCGGTCGAGTCGGTCGAGTCGGTCGAGTCGGTCGAGTCGGCTGCCGAACTTGTGCCGGGCGGCGAGCCGCTCGTGCCGGGCGTGGCGGTCGAACTCGCGGCCGAGGAGCCGGTTGCGTCGGCGACCATGCCCGAGATTCCGCTGCTGGACGCCGGCGAGGCGCTGCGGGAAACGGTTGTGGTTGCCCTGCGTCAGGGCGCGCACGACGACGCGCAGTTCGACTGCTGGGAGCGTGCGGTAGCCGAGGTGGTCGAGAGGCTGCCGGAGCCTGTCCGCGAGGAAGCGGTTGCCGCGGTCGCGGAGCTTCCGGGCCAGGCGCTCGACGTGGTCGAAGTCGATCCGCCCGCTCAGGCAGAGGCGTCGGCGCAGGCGGAAGCTCCGGCGGCGGTCGAGGCCGTGGTGATAGACGAGGCGCACTGGGCGCTGGTCGATGGCCTGGGAGCCGGCAGCTGGGTCGAGTTCTGCGCCGACGATGGCAGCCGGCAGCGCTGCAAGCTGGCGGCCTTCATCCGCGTCAGCGGGGAGTACATCTTCGTCAATCGCGGCGGCGCCAAGGTCGCCACCTACGATCGTGCCGGCCTGGCCCGGGTCTTCGCCTGCGGCGCGGCGCGGCTGATGGACAACGCCCAGCCCTTCGATCGCGCGCTGCAGGCGATCATCGGCAACCTGCGCGAGATGCGCGAAGCCTGACGGCGCGCCGGCTTGGCGGGGGCGGCGGGCTGCTCTAGAGTGGCGGCAACCAAGGAGCCGCCCATGCAGATCGACCCCCGGACCGGCTGGTGCGCCAGCGCCCAGCACTGTCCATCGCCCAACTTCAACATGCGACCGAGCGGCGAGGTGTCGCTGCTGGTCATCCACAACATCAGCCTGCCGCCGGGGCAGTTCGGCACCGGCCAGGTGCATGCGCTGTTCCGCAACGAGCTGGATCCGCAGGCCCATCCCTATTTCGCCGGCATCGCTCACCTGCAGGTGTCGGCGCACTTCCTCATCGAGCGCGACGGCAGCCTGATCCAGTTCGTCTCCTGCAACGAGCGCGCCTGGCATGCCGGGGTGTCCTGCTTCGCCGGCCGCGAGCAGTGCAACGACTTCTCCCTCGGCATCGAGCTGGAGGGCACCGACGAACTGCCCTACAGCGACGCCCAGTACGCCACCCTGCGTGACTTGACCCGCGCGCTGATGCGCGTCTATCCGGACATCACCCGCGAGCGCATCTGCGGCCACAGCGACATCGCGCCGGGACGCAAGAGCGACCCCGGCCCGGCCTTCGACTGGCCGCGCTACCTGGATTCCCTGGCCACGGAGCGGCAGGCATGAGCTTTCTGGTGTTGCTGCTGGTCGTGCTGCTGGAGCGGATCGGCCACTGGCGCGAGCGGGTGCAGCAGGATGGGCCGTTGCGCGCCGCCCTGGCGCGCGTCGAGGCCGAGCCCCGGCTGGCCGGGCGTCCGCTGCGCCAGCTGGCGCTGCTGTTCGGCATGCCGTTGCTGCTGCTCGGCCTGCTGCTGTGGATGCTGGCGCCGCTGGCCTACGGCATCCTGCTGCTGCCGGTGCATGTGCTGGTGCTGTTGTGGAGTCTCGGTCGTGGCGATCCGCAGCTCAGCCTGGCACCGTTTCGCGACAGCTGGCAGCGCGGCGATGTCGAGGCGGCCTATCTGGATGCCCGTCGCGACCTCGGCGTGCAGGCCGAGGATGCGTCGAAGCTGCTGGCCGAGGCGCAGGGTTTCCTGCTCTGGCAGGCGTATCAGGGGTTCTTCGCGGTGGTGTTCTGGTATGCCGTGCTCGGTCCGCTGGCGGCGCTGGCCTATCGCCTGCTGGCGCTGCTGGTCGAGCATGCCGGCGACGCGGGGCTGCGCCGCTGGGCGGCGCGCCTGCGCCATGGCCTGGACTGGCTGCCGGCTCGCCTGCTGGTGCTGAGTCTGGCACTGGCCGGCAACTTCGTCGCGGCCAACCGGGTGTTCTGGGCGTACCTGTTCGACCTGCGCGCGAGCGCCACGCAGCTGGTGGCCGAGGCCGGACGGGCCGCGGCCGATGCCCTGCCGGGGCGGGGCGGCGTGGAAACCCTCGACGAGCTGTGGCAGCTGCTGCGCCGAACCGGCCTGCTCTGGTACAGCGCCCTGGCGCTGGCAATCCTGCTGCCCTGAGGGCTCAGCACCAGCCGAACAGCTCGCGCGCGTTGCGGCTGCTGGCGGCGGCCAGTTCCTCCGCGGCGATGCCGCGCAGCCCGGCCAGCGCGGCGCAGATCTCGGGCAGATGTTCCGGGCTGTTGCGTCGACCGGCGTGCATGCTCGGCGCCATGTCCGGTGCGTCGGTCTCCAGCACTATGGCCTCCAGTGGCAGCTGCGCCACCACCTTGCGCAGGCGGTTGGCCTGCGGCCAGGTGGCGGCGCCGCCGAGGCCCAGCCGGAAGCCGAGCTTCAGGTACTCCCTGGCTTCCTCGGCGCTGCCGGCGAAGGCGTGCACGATGCCGCCGCGTGGGAGACGGTAGCGTTTGAGGGTGGCGATGGTGGCGGCGTGGGCGCGGCGCACGTGCAGCAGCGCCGGCAGCGCGAACTCCGCCGCCAGCGCGAGCTGGGCCTCGAACAGCGCCTGCTGGCGCTCGCGGTCCAGCCCTTCGACGAACCAGTCGAGGCCGAACTCGCCGAGTGCGCACAGCTTGGGGTGGCCGGCCAGGCGTTCCAGCCAGCCGCGCAGCTCGGTCAGATGCTCCGGGCGGTGCTGCTGCAGATAGATCGGATGCAGGCCGAAGGCGGCATGCAGGCCGTCCTCTTTCTGTACCAGATCCCACAGGCGCTGCCAGTTGGCTTGGTAGACGCCGAGCACCACCAGCTTCTCCACGCCCAGCGCGCGGCAGCGCTCCAGCACGGCGTCGCGGTCGGCGTCGAAGTCGGGGAAGTCGAGGTGGGTGTGGGTGTCGATCAGCTGCATGGGGACCTCCAGGCATCTGTCGCAAGTGTAGCGGGCGCCGTGAGGGCGCCCGCCCGGGCTCAGTGATGCTCGCGGGTGGCGCGGAACTTGACGTCTGGCCAGCGTTCTTCCATCAGGCTGAGGTTGACGCGGGTCGGCGCCAGGTAGGTGAGGTGGCCGCCGCCGTCGACGGCGAGGTTCTCGTAGGCCTTGTCCTTGAACTCCTTGAGCTTCTTCTCGTCGGCGCACTCGATCCAGCGCGCCGACCAGACGTTGATCGCCTCGTAGGCGCACTCGACCTTGTATTCCTCCTTGAGGCGGCTGGCCACCACGTCGAACTGCAGCACGCCGACCGCGCCGAGGATGATGTCGTTGTTGCGCTCGGGGAAGAACACCTGGGTGGCGCCTTCCTCGGCCAGCTCCTGCAGGCCCTGGCGCAGCTGCTTGGACTTCAGCGGATCCTTGAGGCGCACGCGGCGGAACAGCTCCGGGGCGAAGTGCGGAATGCCGGTGAAGCCGAGCACCTCGCCTTCGCTGAAGGTGTCGCCGATCTGGATGGTGCCGTGGTTGTGCAGGCCGATGATGTCGCCGGCATAGGCTTCCTCGAGCATCTCGCGCTCGCTGGAGAAGAAGGTCAGCGCGTCGGCGATCTTCAGGTCCTTCTTGATCCGCACGTGGCGCATCTTCATGCCCTTCTCGTACTTGCCCGAGCAGATGCGCATGAAGGCGATGCGGTCGCGGTGCTTGGGATCCATGTTCGCCTGGATCTTGAACACGAAGCCGGAGAACTTCTCCTCGGTCGGCTCCACCACGCGCTCGTGGGCGGCGCGCGACAGCGGCTGCGGCGCCCAGTCGACCACCGCGTCGAGCACCTGGTCGACGCCGAAGTTGCCCAGCGCGGTGCCGAAGAACACCGGGGTCATCTGGCCGCGCAGGAAGGCGTCCTGGTCGAACTCGTGGCAGGCGCCCTGCACCAGCTCCAGCTGCTCGACGAAGTCGTCGTACTGGTCGCCCAGATGCGCGCGCGCTTCGGCCGAGTCGAGGCCGTCGATGACGATCTGCTCGATGCGCTCGTGGCCGTGGCCCGGCTGGTAGACGATGACCTTGTCTGCGCTGAGGTGGTAGACGCCCTTGAAGTCCTTGTAGCAGCCGATCGGCCAGGTGATCGGCGCCGCCTTGATCTTCAGCACCGCCTCGATCTCGTCGAGCAGCTCGATCGGGTCGCGGATGTCGCGGTCGAGCTTGTTGATGAAGCTGACGATCGGCGTGTCGCGCAGCCGGCAGACTTCCATAAGCGCGATGGTGCGCGGCTCGACGCCCTTGCCGCCGTCGAGGACCATCAGCGCGCTGTCCACAGCGGTCAGGGTGCGGTAGGTGTCTTCCGAGAAGTCCTCGTGGCCGGGGGTGTCGAGCAGGTTGATCATGTGCTCGCGGTAGGGGAACTGCATCACCGAGGTGGTGATCGAGATGCCGCGCTGCTTCTCCATCTCCATCCAGTCGGAGGTGGCGTGGCGGTCGGACTTGCGCGATTTCACCGTGCCGGCGACGGCGATCGCCTTGCCCATCAGCAGCAGCTTCTCGGTGATGGTGGTCTTGCCCGCATCGGGGTGGGAAATGATGGCGAAGGTGCGGCGCTTCGCGACTTCGGCGGCCTGAGTGGTCATCGGAAAGGGAACCCGTCGACGGATAGTCGGTCTGTCAGAAAAGGCGGCGATTATAGCGGATGAGCCCCCCCGCTGACCGGTGAGTGATGAATGGGGGCGGTTTGGGGAAATTTCTGGTTGATCTTGACCCCCCATGGTCCTAAAGTTCGCGCCCGAACGTCCATGCTGGAAACGATCCATCCGGCTCAAGTACTGACGACGAGACAGCAAGGTCAACCCGCCATCGAGCACGACGCGCGGTTGACCTTTTTGCTTTCGGCGACATGCCTTGGGAAGTAGGCGAACCAAAGTGGGGAAACTGATCAGGCGTTCGCGGCCCTAGCTGGGCCACTCCACCACATTCATTTGTCGTTTGTTTTGCCATTTTGGAGCCCATGCATGTCCATCAAGGTTGAAGACTATTTCGATCGCGACACCTTCAAGAAGATGAAGGCACTCGCTGACCAGAAGGAAACTCCCTTCGTGGTGATCGATCTGCCCACCATCTCCCGTGCCTACGACCAGTTGGGCAGCTGCTTCCCGTTCGCCAAGACCTACTACGCGGTCAAGGCCAACCCGGCGGTGGAGATCATCGACCTGCTGAAGGAAAAGGGCTCCAACTTCGACATCGCCTCGATCTACGAGCTGGACAAGGTCCTGGCCCAGGGCGTCGGCCCGGAGCGCATCAGCTACGGCAACACCATCAAGAAGGCGCGCGACGTGCGCTACTTCTACGAGAAGGGCGTGCGCCTGTTCGCCACCGACTCGGAAGCCGACCTGCGCAACATCGCCAAGGCCGCGCCGGGCGCCAAGGTCTACGTGCGCATCCTCACCGAAGGCTCCACCACCGCCGACTGGCCGCTGTCGCGCAAGTTCGGCTGCCAGAGCGACATGGCCATGGACCTGCTGATCCTCGCCCGTGACCTCGGCCTGGTGCCCTACGGCGTGTCCTTCCACGTCGGCAGCCAGCAGCGCGACATCTCCGTGTGGGACGCCGCCATCGCCAAGGTCAAGGTGATTTTCGAGCGCCTCAAGGAAGAGGACGGCATCGAGCTGAAGATGATCAACATGGGCGGCGGCTTCCCGGCCAACTACATCGCCAAGACCAACAGCCTGGAAACCTACGCGGAAGAGATCATCCGCTTCCTCAAGGAAGACTTCGGCGACGACCTGCCGGAAATCATCCTCGAGCCGGGCCGCTCGCTGATCGCCAACGCCGGCATCCTGGTCAGCGAAGTGGTGCTGGTGGCGCGCAAGTCGCGCACCGCCGTGGAGCGCTGGGTGTTCACCGACGTGGGCAAGTTCTCCGGCCTGATCGAAACCATGGACGAGTCCATCAAGTTCCCGATCTGGACCGAGAAGAAGGGCGAGATGGAAGAGGTGGTGATCGCCGGCCCGACCTGCGACAGCGCCGACATCATGTACGAGCACTACAAGTACGGCCTGCCGCTGAACCTGGCCAGCGGTGACCGCCTGTACTGGCTGTCCACCGGTGCCTACACCACCAGCTACAGCGCGGTGGAGTTCAACGGCTTCCCGCCGCTGAAGGCCTTCTACCTGGCGTGAGCCGGGTGCTGTAGCCCGCATGGAAACGCCGCGACCTGTCGCGGCGTTTTCGTTTGTGGCGCACCTGCCGACCTCCGGCATTGCCATGGCTTGTGCTGGATCAAGGAAGCGGCCGATGGGCCTGTCGCGGAGGCTGGCGCCAACTTAGAATCATTCTCGAATGCGCGGGTGCAGCTTCGTTGTCCCGCGTCCCGCCCTGCGTTCGAGGAACCCGCCGATGCACCAGCCCCTGCCCAAGTTGCCGCAGATTCCTGCCGAGATCGCCGCGCTGGCCGACTACGAGCCCTTCGCCCGCGCCCGCATGAGCGAGCAGGCCTGGGCCTACATGGCCGGCGGCGCGGCGGACGAACTCACCCTGCGCGACAACCGCGCGGCTTTCCAGCGCCTGCGCCTGCGCAACCGGGTGCTGGCCGATCTGCGCGGCGGCGACACCCGGGTCACGCTGTTCGGCCAGACCTTCGATCACCCGATCTTCCTCGCGCCGGTCGCCTACCACAGGCTCGCCCATCCCGAGGGCGAGTTGGCCACCGTGCTGGGGGCCTCGGCGCTGCGTGCCGGCATGGTGGTCAGTACCCAGGCCAGCGTCGCGCTGGAGGAAATAGCCCGCCAGGCGCAGACGCCGCTGTGGTTCCAGCTGTACATCCAGCCCGACCGCGGCTTCACCCGCGAACTGGCACAGCGCGCCGAGGCGGCCGGCTACCAGGCACTGGTGCTCACCGTGGACGCCCCGGTCGGCGGCATGCGCAACCGCGAGCAGCGCGCCGGCTTCGTGCTGCCGCCGGGTGTCGAGGCGGTCAACCTGCGCGGCATGCGCCCGCTGCAGGCCAGCGCCGATCCCGCCGCCGGCAGCCTGCTGCTCGGCAGTCCGCTGCTGGCGGCGGCGCCGACCTGGGCGGACCTGGACTGGCTGCGCGGCCTGACCCGCCTGCCGATCCTGCTCAAGGGAGTGATGAGCGGCGCGGACGCCGGCCGGGCGCTGGCCGCCGGCGTCGACGGGCTGATCGTCTCCAACCATGGCGGGCGCACCCTGGATGGCCTGCCGGCGACCATCGATGTGCTCGCCGAGGTGGCCGCCGCGGTAGAGGGGCGCCTGCCGCTGCTGCTCGATGGCGGTATCCGTCGTGGCAGCGACGTGCTCAAGGCGCTGGCGCTGGGCGCGCGGGCGGTGCTGATCGGCCGTCCCTACATCTTCGGCCTGGCCACTGCCGGTGCGGTCGGCGTGGCCCATGTGCTGCAGCTGCTGCGCGCCGAACTGGAGGTCGCCATGGCGCTGACCGGCTGCAGCGACCTGGCCGGCATCGGTCCCGAGGTGCTGTGGTACTCGCGTTGACGGTGGCGAGACGGCCTGGGATTGAGGCGGCGGGCAGGGGAGTTCCGCTGTTTTTGTAAAGTTAATGTAAAGATGACGCTGGCGGTCTTTACTGATAATTCTTCTCAAATAGAATCGCATCCCATTAAATCCAGGGAGTGATTCTCATGCGTGCCTTCGTCAAAGCCTCATCCCGTCAACCCCAGCGCCTGCTGGCCTCGGCCGTCGGCCTGGCCGTGGCCTCCCTGGCCGTTCCGGCCCTGGCTGCGGAGCAGGGCGCCCTGCAGCTCGACAACGTCACCGTGCAGGGTGAGCAGGAGGCCAGCAGCTCCAAGACCGAGTCGGTCTCCTCGCCGAAATATACCGCGCCGCTGCTGGACACTCCGCAGACCATCAGCGTGGTGCCGCAGAAGGTGATCGAGGAGCAGCAGGCGCTGAGCCTGCGCCAGGTGCTGGCCAACGTCTCCGGCATCACCTTCAGCGCCGGCGAAGGCGGCGGCGGTTCCGGCGACAGCATCAACATCCGTGGCTTCGGCGCCAACGCCAACATGCAGATCGACGGCCTGCGCGACAGCGCGCAGACCAACCGCACCGACACCTTCAACATCGAGGCGGTTGAGGTCATCAAGGGCCCCAACTCGGTGTTCGGCGGCAGCGGCACCACCGGCGGCAGCATCAACCAGGTCACCAAGCAGCCGGTCGGCCGCGACTTCACCCGCCTCGGCGGCAGCCTGGGCACCGACAACTACCACCGCCTGACCCTGGACACCAACCAGACCCTCGACGGGGTCGGCACCGACAGCGCCTTCCGTCTCAACCTGATGGCCCACGAGAACGACGTGCCGGGCCGCGACGAGATCGACCGCGAGCGCTGGGGCATCGCCCCGTCCCTGGCCCTGGGCCTGAGCGAGGACACCCGCCTGACCCTGAGCTACTTCCACCAGACCGACGACATCCTGCCCGACTACGGCGTGCCGGCCCTCGACGGCAAGAAGCTCGCCGGCGTCGACCGCGAGGCCTACTTCGGCTTCAGCAACATCGACAAGGACGAGATCGAGACCGACTCCTTCACCGTCAAGCTGGAGCATGCCTTCAACGACAGCCTCAGCCTGCAGAACCTGACCCGCTACAGCCGCATCGACCGCGACGTGGTGATTTCCGCCTCCCACGTCAACACCACCGGCGTGCCGGCGGGCAGCTACGTGCCGGCCGGTCCGCAGGGCTACGGCCGCGACGTCAGCAGCGACCTGTGGATCAACCAGACCAACCTGCGCGCCGACTTCGACACCTTCGGCCTCGTTCACAGCCTGGCGACCGGCGTCGAGGTGTCCCGCGAGACCTACGATCGCACCACCTACAGCTATGGGCTGGATTTCACCGGTCGCAGCTTCGACCTGGCCAACCCGCCGGGCCACTACACCGGCCCGATCAACAAGGCGGACTCGGCGGATACCTCGACCGAGCTGACCAATCAGGCGGTCTACGTCTTCGACACCATCGCCCTCGCCCCCCAGTGGGATCTGAACCTGGGCCTGCGCTACGACTGGGTCGACGGCGAGTACAAGAACGTCGCGCTGCCGGCCGGCACCCTCACCAAGCTGGACACCAGCGACGAGATGCTCAGCGGCCGTGCCGGCCTGGTCTACAAGCCGGCCGACAACGGGCGCATCTACGTCGCCTATGGCACCTCGTTCAACCCCTCGGCAGAGTTCCTCGCCTCCAGCGGCACTGGCGTGAGCGCTGCGACCACCGACCTCGAGCCGGAGGAGAACGAGACCTGGGAGCTGGGCACCAAGTGGGAGCTGTTCGACCGTCGCCTGGAGCTGGACGCCGCGGTGTTCCGCGTCGAGAAGACCAATGCCCGCGAAACCATGGCTGACGGCAGCACCCAGCTGGCCGGCGAGCAGCGCGTGCAGGGTGTCGAGCTGGGCGTGACCGGCCACATCACCGAGCAGTGGGACGTCTTCGCCAACTACACCTTCCTCGACAGCGAGACCCTCAAGGCGGCCGACACCGCCGCCGGTCGCGCCCGGGAAGGCCAGGCGCTGGCCAACACCCCGCCGCGCTCGTTCAACCTGTGGACCTCCTACGAGCTGCCGGCCGGCTGGACCCTGGGCTACGGCGCCCGCTACGTCAGCGAGCGCAATGTCGCTACCAGCGGCACCGCCAAGCTGGACGACTACTGGCTGCACAACGCCATGGTCGGCTACCAGGTCAACAGGAGCCTCGACCTGCAGCTGAACCTCAACAACCTGTTCGACGAGGACTACGTGGCCCAGGTGCGCCAGACCCCGGGTACCGCTGCCCGATCGGCTGCCATCGAGTACGGCGACGGCCGCTCGGCGATCCTCTCGGCCAACTATTCCTTCTGACCGTAACCGTCCAGGCAAGCCCCGCTCTGCGGGGTTTCGCCGCATCAGGAGAGCGACGCCATGATGCTGCACATTCCCGGGGTGCTCAGCCCCGAACAGGTTCTCGACTGCCGGCGCCTGCTGCAGCAGGCGCCGTGGGTGGATGGCAAGACCACCGCCGGATTCCAGTCGGCGATGGCCAAGAACAACCTGCAGCTGCCGGAGGACTGCGCCGAAGCGCGGCAGATCGGCGCGCTGATCCTGCAGGCGCTGGAGTGCAACCCGCTGTTCATCGCTGCGGCGTTGCCGGACAAGGTGTATCCGCCGCTGTTCAACTGCTACCAGGGCGGTCAGGACTTCGGCCTGCATGTTGACAACGCGGTGCGCCTGGACCGCTCGACTGGCGGGCGGGTGCGCACCGACCTGTCGGCCACCCTGTTCTTCACCGGCCCCGACGAGTACGACGGCGGCGAGCTGGTGGTGGAGGACACCTACGGCGCGCACAGCGTCAGGCTGCCGGCCGGCGATCTGATCCTCTATCCCTCCACCAGCCTGCACCGGGTCACCCCGGTCACCCGCGGCGCGCGGGTCTGCTCGTTCTTCTGGATCCAGAGCATGGTGCGCGACGACGGCCAGCGCAGCCTGCTGTTCGACCTGGACACCGGCATCCAGCGCATCAACCAGGAGCTGGGGGCCGATCACGCGGCCAGCGTGCAGCTCACCGGCGTGTACCACAACCTGCTGCGCCGCTGGGCGCTGTGACGGCCGGTGCCGCGGGCGGGTAAAGGTTGGGTAAAGCCGATTTGTTGCAAATTATTCTCGAATAAAATCGTTTCGCACCGCTGCATCCGCCGGCGGTGCGCTGCGGCTTCCTGCCGCCTCCGAGTTCAACTTCGCCGCAGCCGCGGCATAGCGATCAGGTGATCCCAGGTGGTCAAGAAAATCCTCTTCCAGCTGCACTGGCTGCTGGGCATCAGCGCTGGCCTGGTGCTGGCGCTGATGGGCGTGACCGGCGCCAGCCTGTCCTACCAGGACGAGCTGCTGCGCCTCCTCAACCCCGGCGTGATGAGCGTCGAGCCGGCCGTCGGCGCACGGCCGCTGAGCCCGGACGAGCTGGTGGTCCGCGTCGGCGAGCAACTGCCCGGGCGCGCGGTGCTCGGCCTGACCTTCTCCGCCGACGCCCTGGACGCGGCCAAGGTCAACGTCAGCGGCGGCGGGCCGCGCGGCGAGACGCTGTACGCCGATCCCTACAGTGGCGAGGTGTTCGGCGCGGCGCGCGGCGCCGGTTTCTTCCAGTTCATGATGCAGCTGCACCGCTGGCTGGCCATGGGCGACGCCGGCAAGCCGGTCACCGGCGCGGCCACCCTGGCGCTGGTGTTCCTCTGCCTGTCCGGCCTGTACCTGCGCTGGCCGCGCCGGCCCGGCAGTTGGCGCGCCTGGCTGACCCTCGACTGGCGGCGCACGGGGCGCGGCTTCCTCTGGGACCTGCACGCGGTGGCCGGCACCTGGGTGCTGCTGGCCTACCTGCTGGCCTCGCTGACCGGCCTGTACTGGTCCTACGAGTGGTACCGCAACGGCGTGCACGCGCTGGCCGGTGAGCCGGCGCCGCAGCACGGCGGGCCGGGCAAGCGTCGCGGTCCGCCGCAGGGCCAGGCGCAGGCCGAGGCGCCGCGTGCGCCGGTGAGCATCGACGCCCAGTGGGATGTCTTCCGCCACACAGTGCAGGACGACTACCGCCTGGCCAACCTGCGCCTGCCCGAGCGCGCCGGCCAGCCGCTGCAGGTGATGTACCTGCCGGAGGCCGCCGGGCACAACCGCGCCTTCAACCGTATCAGCCTCGATGCCGGCGGCAAGGTGCTGCAGCACGAGCGCTACACCGACAAGAGCGGCGTGCAGCAGCTACTGGCCAGCGTCTATCCGCTGCACACCGGCGACTACTTCGGCCAGCCCGGGCGCATCCTCATGCTGCTGGCCAGCCTGGCCATGCCGCTGTTCTTCGTCACCGGCTGGCAGCTCTACCTCGGCCGTCGTCGTCAGCGTCACGCCGCCCGCGCCGGGCGCCAGGCGCTGGAGGCCGCGCGTGGCGATGGCCAGCCCTGGCTGATCGGTTTCGCCAGCCAGAACGGCTTCGCCGAACAGCTGGCCTGGCAGACCGCCGGCCAGCTGCAGGCGGCCGGCGCTACCGTCCAGGTGCGCCCGCTGGCCCAGCTCGACGCGCAGGCCCTGCGCGGCGCCGGGCGGGCGCTGTTCGTGGTCAGCACCTTCGGCGACGGCGAGGCGCCGGACAGTGCCCGCGGCTTCGTGCGCCGGGTGCTGGGCGGCGAGTTCGACCTCGGCCACCTCGAATACGCCCTGCTCGGTCTCGGCGACCGCCAGTACCAGCGCTTCTGCGGCTTCGCCCGCCAGCTGCACGACTGGCTGCAGGGCCAGGGCGCACGCAGCCTGTTCGCCCCGGTGGAAGTGGACAACGGCGACCACTCGGCGCTGCAGCGCTGGCGCGCCCTGCTCGGCGAGCTGACCGGCAGTGCGCCGCCGAGCGAGGCCGAGCCGGCCGCCCGTGACGGCTTCGCCGAATGGACGCTGCGCGAGAAGCAGTGGCTCAACCCCGGCAGCAGTGCCGCGCCGGTCTGGCGCCTGGCGTTCGAGGTGCCGGCCGGACAGCGCTGGCAGGCCGGCGACCTGGTGGAGATCCTGCCGCCGCAGGCCGGCGCGCGGCCGCGCAGCTATTCGATCGCCTCGCTGGCCGACGACGGGTCGCTGGAGCTGATCGTCCGCCTGCACCTGCACGCCGATGGTACGCCGGGGCTGTGCTCCGGCTGGCTGTGCGTGCAGCTGGTAGAGGGCGCCACGGCGCCGCTGCGGCTGCGCCGCAACACCGGCTTCCATCTGCCCGAGGACGACCGTCCGCTGCTGCTGATCGGCAACGGCACCGGCCTGGCCAGCCTGCGCGCCTTGCTGCGCGAGCGCGCCTGGCGCGGGCAGCCGCGCAACTGGCTGCTGTTCGGCGAGCGTACGGCGGCGCACGACTTCCTGTGCCGCGACGAGCTGCTGGCCTGGCAGGCCGAGGGCCATCTGCAGCGCCTCGACCTGGCGTTCTCCCGCGACCAGGCGGACAAGGTCTACGTGCAGGACCGCCTGCGCGCGGCGGCCGCCGAGCTGCGCGCCTGGCTGGCCGACGGCGCGGCCATCTATGTCTGCGGCAGCCTCGAGGGCATGGGCGAGGGGGTCGATGCGGTGCTGCGCGAGCTGCTCGGCGCGGCGGCGCTGGCCGAGCTGCAGGAGAGCGGGCGCTACCGGCGCGACCTGTACTGAGGTGATGAATGGCGGGGCTGCCCCGGGCCTGGCGGCTGAGTGACGTAGGGTGCGCCGTGCGCACCATGCGGTTTGTGGGGCGCGCAGCGCACCCTACAACGGCAGTTCCAGCGTGCCAGACATCGCCGGGCTGTCCTCGACGCGCAGCGCCAGCTCACCCTCGTGCAGCCGGGCGGTCAGGCGCTGGCCGGGAACGGTGTCGGCGGCGCGGCGCACGGCGCGGCCACGCTCGTCGAGGAGGATGCTGTAGCCGCGGCTGAGGGTGGCCAGCGGGCTGACCACCTGCAGGGTCTGGGCGATGCCCCCGAGCTTCTGGCGGCGCTCGCGCAGGCCGGCGTGCATGGCGCGCGGCAGGCGCTGGGCGAGGTGGTCGAGGCGCTGGCGCAGCAGTTCGAGCAGGCGCTCGGGATGCTGGGCGGCCAGGCGGGTGTCCAGGCGCGCCAGACGCTCATGGGCGGTGCGCAGGCGCTGGTCCAGCGCCCGGCGCAGGCGCAGCTCCAGGTCGTCGAGGCGCTGGGCCTGCTGGCGCAGCCGTTCGCCGGGATGGCGCAGGCGCCGGCGCAGGCCGTCGAGCTGCAGCTGGCGGGCGGCCAGCAGGTGCTGCATGCGCAGGGTCAGGCGGCGCTGCAGGCCGTCGAGGCGGCGCTGCAGGTCGCTGGAGTCGGGGGCGAGCAGTTCGGCGGCGGCCGAGGGCGTCGGTGCGCGCACGTCGGCGACGAAGTCGGCGATGGTCACGTCGGTCTCGTGGCCGACCGCGCTGACGATCGGTGTCGCACAGGCGGCGATGGCGCGCGCCACCGCTTCCTCGTTGAAGCACCACAGATCCTCCAGCGAGCCGCCACCGCGGGCCAGGATCAGCGCGTCGAAGCCCTGGTGGTCGGCCAGCGCCAGCGCGCGGACGATCTGCGCGCTGGCATCGACGCCCTGCACCGCGGTGGGCACCAGGGTCAGCTCCACCTGCGGCGCGCGGCGGCGGAACACGCTGATGATGTCGCGGATCACCGCCCCTGACGGCGAGCTGACGATGCCGACGCGCTGCGGATGGGCGGGCAGGGCGCGCTTGCCCGCGGCGGCGAACAGCCCCTCGGCGGCCAGCTTGTCCTTGAGCGCCTCGAAGGCCAGGCGCAGCGCGCCGTCGCCGGCCGGCTCCACCGCGTCGAGGATCATCTGGTAGTCGCCGCGGCCCTCGAACAGCGAGACCTTGCCGCGCACCTTCACCGCCAGGCCGTCGCGCAGCGCCTGGCGCACCCGCGCGGCGCTGGAGCGGAACAGCGCGCAGCGCACCTGGGCGCCGGCGTCCTTGAGGGTGAAGTAGACGTGCCCGGAGGAGGGCCGCGCCAGGTTGGAGATCTCGCCCTCGACCCACACCTGCGGGAACACGTCCTCGAGCAGGTGGCGGGCGCGCTGGTTGAGCTGGCTGACGGTCAGGACCTCGCGATCGAGGCCGAGCCGCTGGAAGGGATCGGTGAGCATGGCCGGCATGATAAGCCGAGCGTGCGGCGGGAGCGACAGGGATTCAGTCGTCGGCGAGCAGACGGTCGAGCAGCCAGGCGGCGACCGGGCCGAGTTCGCGCCGGCGCGACCACACCGCGTCCACCGCCACGCGCCTGGGCCAGCCGTCGAGCGCCAGCTCATGCAGGCGGCCTCTGCCGTAGTCGGCGACCAGCTGGCGCGGCAGCGCCGCCCAGCCGCAGCCGAGCCCGGCCATTTCCAGCAGCAGCAGGTAGTCCGGCGCCGACCAGCAGCGAGCGCCGCTACGCACGTCGCTGCGCACGCCGCTACGCACGTCGCTGCCCGGCAGGTCGTCGGCCGGCGTCTCGCTGGCGGTCACGCTGCTCAGGCGCAGCGCGCGCCACTGCGCCAGGTCCGCGGGACCGACCCGCGCCAGGGCGGCCAGCGGATGGTCGACGGCGACGAACAGGCCGAATTCGGCGCTGACCGCCACCCCGGCGTGGGCGATGTCCGGCGGGTAGGCGGGCTGCGCGGCGAGCAGGCCGAGCTGGGCGCGGCCCTGACCGATCAGGTCGAGCACGTCGGCGTGCTCGGCGATCAGGCACTCGAACTCCAGGTCGGGGAAGCGCCGGTCGAGCTCCAGCAGACGCGCCTCGTACTGGCGGGGCTGGTAGGCGTCGGACAGGACCAGGGTCAGGCGCGCTTCCTGGCCTTGCGCCAGGCGGGCGGCGTGCAGTGCCAGGCGGTCGCCGGCAGCCAGCACGGCTTCGGCGTGGGCAAGCAGGCTGGCGCCGGCTTCGGTCAGTTCGAGGCGGCGCGGACCGCGGCGGAACAGCTCGACGCCGAGGTCGAGCTCCAGGCGCGCCACCGCTTCGCTGACGGTCGACTGGCTCTTGCCCAGCCGCCGCGCGGCGGCGCTGAGCGAGCCGCAGGCGGCCGCCTGGGCGAAGGCCTGGAGTGATTCGGCAGACAGGTTCATATCGGTTTCACCGATGGCAGCTGGTTTGTTCGTGGCTAGATGACCGATGAGAATAGCGCCCGCTGCTTTCGATCGCGAGGTCCCTGCCATGAGCCTGAACGCCAATCCCCTGCAACGCTCGCTGGGCGAACGCATCGGCCATGCGCTGGCCTTCGAGCTGATCGCCCTGCTGATCTGCGCACCGGCGCTGGCCTGGCTGCTGGGCAAGCCGCTGCTGCAGCTGGGGCTGCTGACCCTGATGTTCTCGACCGTCGCCATGCTCTGGAACATGCTGTTCAACTGGCTGTTCGACCGCGCCCAGCAGCGCCTGGGCTTCCGCCGCGACCTGCGGGTGCGGCTGTGCCACGCGCTGCTGTTCGAGACGGGGCTGATCGTCGTGCTGGTGCCGCTGGCGGCCTGGTGGCTGTCGATCGGCCTGCTCGAGGCGCTGCTGCTCGACATCGGCCTGATCCTGTTCTTCCTGCCCTACACCGTGGCCTTCAACTGGGGCTGGGATGTGCTGCGCGAGCGCTGGCTGGCGCGCCGGGCTGCGGCGCCGGCCGTCCAGCGGACTTGATTTGTCCGCGCCAGAGCCTAAGCTGCGCGGCTTTCTTCTTGCCGGCCAGCCGCCATGACCGCACAGCTCATCCTCGTCCCGCAGATTTCCAGCGTCCCCGCCCACGAGGCCAAGGCGCGCCAGTTGCTCAACTGGCTGGTCAGGCGCGAGATAGTCGCGGCGCTGCCGACCACCTGCGGGCAGGGCGGCAACGGCATGGCCTACGCCATCGCCCCCGGCGCGCGGCGGGTGGCCCTGCATCCCGAGCGCTTGCCGTTCGGCCAGCCGCACAACGGCCTGGAGATCGTCACCCGGCGCTGCATCTATACGCCGACCCGCGATTTTCGCGAGGAAGCCGGCTGCCCGCAGTGCCGCCAGGAGATCGGCGAGCCGCTGTTCGACAGCCTGGAGGCCTGGTGGCCGGGGGAGACCGACAACTTCACCTGCCCGGAATGCGGCTTCGAGGACGACATCAACGGCTTCCTGTTCCTGCAGCCGTGCGGCTTCTCCGACCTGGGCTTCATCTTCAACGGCTGGGCGGAGGCGGGGTTGCGTCAGGACTTCCTCGACGCTTTCGCCGAGCGGCTGGGCTTTGCCGTGCGCGTGGTGCAGGTCGATCCCTGAGGCGCGCCCTGTAGTAGGCGGCTGTTACCCACTTGCCGCGCCATGGTCGATACTGCTGGCTCCTTCACCACCCGGAACAGGGAGAGAACCATGGCTGCGAAGAAGATCCTCATGCTGGTCGGCGATTACGTCGAGGACTACGAAGTGATGGTGCCGTTCCAGGCGCTGTCGATGGTCGGCCACACCGTGCACGCGGTGTGTCCGGGCAAGGCCGCCGGGCAGAGCGTGCGCACCGCGATCCACGACTTCGAGGGCGACCAGACCTACAGCGAGAAGCCGGGGCACAACTTCGCCCTCAACGCCGACTTCGCCGCGGTGCGCGCCGAGGACTACGACGCGCTGGTGGTGCCGGGCGGCCGCGCGCCGGAGTACCTGCGCCTGAACGCCGAGGTGATCGAACTGGTGCAGGCCATCGCCAAGGCCGGCAAGCCGATCGCCGCGATCTGCCACGGCGCCCAGCTGCTGGCTGCCGCCGGCGTGCTCAAGGATCGCGCGTGCAGCGCCTACCCGGCCTGCGCCCCGGAGGTCGCCCTGGCCGGCGGGCGCTACGTGGAAATCCCGGTCGACCAGGCGCACAGCGACGGCAACCTGGTCACCGCCCCGGCCTGGCCGGCGCATCCGGCCTGGCTGGCGGCCTTCCTCAAGGTGCTGGGTACCCGCATCGAGCTTTGATCCACACACCAGAGCGGTAGGGTGCGCGATGCGCACCGCCCGGGGCGCATCGACTCCATGGTGCGCGCGGCGCACCCTACGGTTCGAGGAGACACTCATGTGCGAGCTGTACGTCAAGGCCGACCCGATCCTCTACGAGTCGCGCTCGCGCTCGCTGCGCATCCGCGGGGTGGTCACCACCCTGCGCCTGGAGAACCAGTTCTGGGACATCCTGCGCGAGATCGCCGAGGTCGACGGCATGACCACCAACCAGCTGATCGCCAAGCTGTACGAGGAGGTCATGGACTACCGCGGCGAGGTGGTCAACTTCGCCTCCTTCCTGCGCGTCAGCTGCACCCGCTACCTGGCCCAGCGCCGCGACAGGGTCGCGGAGCTGAGCCTGGTCGGCGGTCGGGCTGTCTCCTGATAGACGCCCGGTGCTGCCTCACAAGCCGCAATCCTCCGCCTGGCGGTCCAGCAGGCGGCGCTGCAGGGCGCGCACCTCGGCGTTGGGTTGCTGCTGCTCGATGAAGGCGAGCAGCGGGTCCTCCACCGCGGTGCTCACCCCGGCCAGTTCCTCGATCACCGCCTGGCCGCAGAACGGCACGTAGGCCTCGGAGTAGCCGCCCTCGTGGACCAGCACCAGGCGGCCGTCGGCGAACTCCTCGGCGACCTGGCGCAGGCGTGCGGTCATCGCCCGGAAGGTGCCGCTGTGCGCCAGCATGCGCGCCAGCGGGTCGACCGCGTTGGCGTCGTAGCCGCAGGCGACCACGATCAGCTGCGGGCGGAAGCGCGCCAGCGCCGGCACCACCAGGCGCTCGAAGGCGTACAGGTAGGCGTCGTGGCCGCCGCCCGGCAGCAGCGGGATGTTCAGGTTGCAGCCCTCGCCGGCGCCGGCGCCGCGATCCGCCGCGCCGCCGTAGCCGGCCGGGAAGCAGCCCTCCTGGTGCAGGGAGATGGTCAGCACGTCCGGGCGCTGGTAGTAGATCGCCTGGGTGCCGTTGCCGTGGTGCACGTCCCAGTCGATCACCGCCACCCGCTCGACGCCGTGGCGCGCCCGGGCCGCCTCGATGGCCAGCGGGATGTTGGCGAGGAAGCAGAAGCCCATCGCCTGGTCGGCCAGGCAGTGGTGGCCCGGCGGGCGGGACAGCGCGTAGGCGTTGCCCGCCTCGCCGTGCAGCACGGTGTCCACCGCGGCGATGGCCAGTCCGGCGGACAGCCGGGCGATCTCGTAGCTGCCCGGGCCGATCGGTGCGTGCTCGCCGAGCAGGCCGCCGCCGGCGTCGCTGAGCGCCTTGAAGCGCTGCAGGTAGTGCGCCGGATGCACGCGCAGCAGGTCCTCGTCGCTGGCCGGCGCGGCCGTGCGCAGGTCGAGCTGGCGGGTCAGGCCGGAAACGTCCATCAGGTTTTTCAGGCGGCGCTTGGTTTCCGGCGACTCGGCGTGCCCGGCGGCGGCCGGCGGCTGCACCCAGCCGCCCACCGGCAGGATCAGCGCGTGCTGGCTGGCGCTGTGCCAGAGGCAGAGTTCGTCGAAGAGGAAGGCAGTGCGTCGGTTCATCTCGGGTACTCCTTGGAACAGGGATTCAGGCCGGCTGGCGGCGGTTGATGGCGAGGATCAGGCCCAGCGACAGGGCGGTGCAGGCGGCGGCGCCGAGCAGCACGCCGTGGAAGTCGCCGCCGCTGGCTTCGAGCAGGCGACCGGCGATGGCCGGGCCGAGGGCGAGGCCGCCGCCGATCACCAGGTTGGTGGCGTTCATCAGCCGGCCGCTGGGGTCGAGGGCGGCCAGGCTGGCGAGGATGTAGGGCAGGACGAAGGTCCAGGTGAACTTGAACAGCAGCGCGGCGGCGGCGAAGCGGGCCAGTTGCGGCTGATCGAGCAGCAGGAGGATGGCGCCGAGCATCATCAGGTAGCCGGCCAGCAGCAGCGGCGCGCGGCCCCAGCGTTCGCCGAGCAGCGAGGCGCAGCCGGCACCGGCGATGCCGAGCAGGGTGGCCACGGCGAGGATGTCGCCGCTTTCACCGGCCGACAGGCCGGCCTGGCCGGCGATGCCGCCGATGAAGGTCCACACCGCGCTGAGGGCGACGTAGAAGGCCAGCACGGCGAGGATGCCGAGCCCGGCGCGCAGGCGCTGGTCGCTGCCCGGTTCGCTGGTCGTGCGGGCAACATCCCGGCCGGCGGCCGGCAGGCAGCGGGTCAGCGGCAGGCACAGGCCCATCAGCCCGGCGAGCAGCAGGTAGGCGGCGGCGATGCCGTGTGCGGCGAACAGCCCCGGCAGCACGGCGAGGCCGAGCGCGCCGATCACCAGCTGGCCCATCACCCACAGGCCATAGGTGCGGCCGGGGTTGGCGGTGCTGGCCGCACTGGACATGCACAGGATCATCAGCGAACCACCGGCCAGGGCGCTGACGAAGCGCAGGGCGAGCAGCGTCGAATAGCCGCTGGCGAACGCCGAGGCCAGGTTGGCGGCGACGAACAGCAGCCCGGCGGCGAGTGCGGCGCGGCGCCAGTCGACGCGGCGCAGCCACCACCAGGCCGGCAGGGTGGCCAGGCTCATGGCGCCCAGCTCGCAGGAGAACAGATCGCCGATCTGCGCCGGGGCGAGCTGCCACTGCGCGGCGAGCTGGGCGGCCAGCGCCGGGGCGGTCATCAGCACCGCCGGGGTGATGGCGGCGAGCAGGACGATGGCGGCGAGCAGGGCGAGGCCGCCGCTGGCGCGGGAGGCCGCGCCCTCGATGTGGGTCTGGGTGGTCATGGGATGCTCCGGATCAGAACACGTGGACCAGGCGCAGCAGGGCCTGCTCGCCGTGGAAGCCGTTGTCGGTGTCGAGGTTGCGCGACAGGGCGAATAGCAGCTGGTTCTTCTGGTCCAGCCAGTGGCCGAGCTCGAAGCCGAGCTGGGTGTAGCGCTGGTGGGTGCCGTCGAGGGTGTCGCCGTCCAGGCTCAGCTCGCCGCCGTCGGCGTGGATCAGGCGCAGCGCGCCGTAGCTGGCCGGGGTGAAGTCGTAGGAGGCGAAGGCCTGCAGGCGATACAGCGGGTCCTGCTCGAGGTCCATGCCGTGGTAGTCGTCGTTCTTGCCGTAGAGCTGCGCCTCGAGGTTGGCCTCCAGCACCCAATTCTCGCCGACGCCCTGGGTGTAGTTGTAGTTGAAGGTCGCCGTCCAGCGGTTGGCGCCCGGCGAGACGTCGGGGTTGCCGGCGTGGTACTCGCCCAGCGGCGCGCCGATCAGGGTCAGCAGGCCGCTGTAGGTGCGGCGCTCCGGGTCGTTGATGAAGAACAGGGTGCCGCCGAACTGCGGATCGCCGAGGCCCTGCTCGCTGCGGTGCGCGGTGCTGCCCGGCAGGCGCGCCTCGATGTCGGCCAGCGGGATGATGAACTGCGGGGTGCACAGGGTGCCGCAGAGGTCGCTGAACCACAGCTGGCGCCAGGCGAAGGCGTTGACGGTCAGTTCGGCGTCCTTGTCGGTGCCATGTGCGCCGCGGAACTCGTCGGCGCGCACGGCCGGCAGGTAGAACACGCCGAGGCTGGTGCCGACCGGCGCGGTGAAGAAGTCGCGGGCATTGAGGTCGGCGGCGCTGGCGCCGGAAGCGGCGAGGCTGGCGGTCAAGCCGAGCAGGGTGGCGCCAAGCAGGCGTCGGGGCGATGCGGTCATGCGGTGTTTCCTCTCTTGTTGTTGTGCTGGAGCGCGGCGGCCCACGATTTTCTGCGGGCAAGCCGAACCCGGCCCGGCCGGCGCGAGGCGCGGCGGGATGGGCGGACATGCGGGGTTACCCGGTGTGGATCAATCGGGGGCGAGCCGGTGCAGCAGGTGGGCGACGCTGGCCTTGTCGTTGACGCCGAGCTTGGCGTAGATGGTGCGGATGTGGTGGCGCACGGTGTTGGGCGCCAGCCCCAGTTCGCGGGCGATCTCCTTGTAGGTGCGCCCTTCGCCGAACAGCAGGGCGACCTCGCGCTCGCGGCCGCTGAGCCGCTCCATCGGCCCGCGGCGGCGTGCGGTGAGCAGGTGCAGGTCGCCGACGATGCGTGACTCGATCGCCAGATGTTCGCCCGCGTAGCCCTGCGGGCTGGCCTGCTCCGGCAGCTGCGGCCCGGTCCACTGCGGCCATTCGGTGAGCAGCAACTCGACGAAGCCGCGTTCGGCGCAGTACAGCACGCCATGGCGGTCGCACACCGCCATGGCCAGCGCCTGCGACTGCAGCGACTCGCGCATGGCCACCAGGGTGCGGATCTGGTTGACCGAGACAGCAGCGACCAGGTGCGGCATCAGGTTGTCGAGCAGCAGGCGCTCGAGCTCGCCGAAGCGCGGCGCCCCGGGCTGGCGGTACAGCGCGAGGTGGTCGCTGAGCTGGGTCAGCGGATCGACGTGGATGATGCAGATCAGTTCGCCGAGCTCGTGGCGTGCGGCCAGCCAGCGCAGTCCGGCCGGGCTGTCGGCGGCCTGCATGTCGATGATCACCGCATGCCCCGGTGAGGAGTGGACGCGGTCGACGGTGATGTCCTGTTCGCGGATCGACTGCCAGTCGTCGAGATACTCGGCCGGCAGGCCGAACAGGTGGCGGCTGTGCTCCTCGGGCAGGCCGTCGATCAGCGCGGCGCGTCCCCACCAGGCCTTGTCGAACGGCAGCAAGCGTTGCAGGCGTTGCAGCGCCTGGTGGTGGAAGCTCTCGAGGGCCTTGTCCCTGGCCAGGCGGTTGATGTCCAGCAGGGCGTTGCCGAACTCGGCCAGCCAGTGGCTGGCGATCGGCGGGTCTTGCCGTGCGGGGCTGCGCATACGGTGCTCCTCGGGCCGGATTCTTGTCGTTGTCGGCGCCGGCCTGCCGCGGCAGGGGGCTGGGATCGAGTATCGACCCGTGGGAGAGGGCGCACTATCCTGCAGATGCAGGATGCGTTCGTCCGCTCGCAGGCTGTCGCCAGGCGCGGACTTGCGTTGAGCCCGAGCCCCGTGCCGGGTATAATGCCGCGCTTCCATTTTTTCCCGTCCGGGAGCCCCCGCCATGCTGCGTATCAGCCAAGAAGCCCTGACCTTCGACGACGTTCTCCTGATCCCCGGTTATTCCGAGGTTCTGCCCAAGGATGTTTCCCTCAAGACCCGCCTGACCCGTGGCATCGAGCTGAACATCCCGCTGGTTTCCGCGGCCATGGACACCGTCACCGAATCGCGCCTGGCCATCGCCATGGCGCAGGAAGGCGGCATCGGCATCATCCACAAGAACATGACCATCGAGCAGCAGGCTGCCGAGGTGCGCAAGGTCAAGCGTCACGAGACCGCCATCGTGCGCGATCCGGTGACCGTGACCCCGGACACCAAGATCATCGACCTGCTGGCCCGCGTGCGCGAGTACGGCTTCTCCGGCTTCCCGGTGGTGGCCAACAACGAGCTGGTCGGCATCGTCACCGGCCGCGACCTGCGCGTGAAGCCGAACGCCGGCGACACCGTGGCGGCGATCATGACGCCCAAGGAGCGCCTGATCACCGTCGAGGAAGGCACCGGTCTCGAGGAGATCAAGGCCAAGCTGTACGAGCACCGCATCGAGAAGATGCTGGTGGTCGACAAGCAGTTCCATCTGCGCGGGCTGGTCACCTTCCGTGACATCGAGAAGGCCAAGAGCTACCCGCTGGCGTCCAAGGACGAGCAGGGCCGCCTGCGCGTCGGCGCCGCCGTCGGCACCGGTGCCGACACCGGCGAGCGCATCGCTGCGCTGGCCGCCGCGGGCGTCGACGTGGTGGTGGTCGACACCGCCCACGGCCACTCCAAGGGCGTGATCGACCGCGTGCGCTGGGTCAAGCAGAACTTCCCCGAAGTGCAGGTGATCGGCGGCAACATCGCCACCGCCGAGGCCGCCCTGGCGCTGGTCGAGGCTGGCGCCGACGCCGTCAAGGTCGGCATCGGCCCGGGCTCGATCTGCACCACCCGCATCGTCGCCGGCGTCGGCGTGCCGCAGATCAGCGCCATCGCCAACGTCTCCGCCGCCCTGGCCGCGGTCGGCGTGCCGATGATCGCCGACGGCGGCATCCGCTTCTCCGGCGACCTGTCCAAGGCCATCGTCGCCGGCGCCAACGCGGTGATGATGGGCTCGATGTTCGCCGGCACCGAAGAGGCGCCGGGCGAGGTCGAGCTGTTCCAGGGCCGCTCCTACAAGTCCTACCGCGGCATGGGCTCGCTGGGCGCCATGGCCCAGGCCCAGGGTTCCTCGGACCGCTACTTCCAGGACTCCGCCGCCGGCGCCGAGAAACTGGTGCCGGAAGGCATCGAAGGCCGCGTGCCGTACAAGGGCGCCCTGGCGGCCATCGTCCACCAGCTGATGGGCGGCCTGCGCGCCTCCATGGGTTACACCGGCTGCGCCACCATCGAGGAGATGCGCACCCGCCCGCAGTTCGTGCGCATCACCGGCGCCGGCATGGCCGAGTCGCACGTGCACGACGTGCAGATCACCAAGGAAGCTCCCAACTACCGCGTTGGTTGATTGCTGAGCTTTTGAACTGGCGACACGGGGCTGCTTTTCAGCCCCGTGTCGTTTGTGCATTCCGCTACGAGAGATGGCCATGGCCCACCACGACATTCACGCTCACCGGATCCTGATCCTCGACTTCGGTTCCCAGTACACCCAGCTGATCGCCCGCCGCGTGCGCGAGATCGGCGTGTACTGCGAGATCCACCCGTTCGACATGGACGACGAGGCGATCCGCGCCTTCGACCCGCGCGGCATCATCCTCGCCGGCGGTCCGGAGTCGGTGCACGAGGAGAACAGCCCGCGCGCGCCGCAGGCGGTGTTCGACCTGGGCGTGCCGCTGTTCGGCATCTGCTACGGCATGCAGACCATGTCCGAGCAGCTCGGCGGCAAGGTGCAGGGCTCCGACCTGCGCGAGTTCGGCTACGCCCGCGTCGACCTGGTCGGCAAGAGCCGCCTGCTCGACGGCATCGAGGACCACATGGACGACGACGGCCTGCTCAGCCTCGACGTGTGGATGAGCCACGGTGACAAGGTCACCACGCTGCCGGAAGGCTTCCACATCGTCGCCAGCACCCCGAGCTGCCCGATCGCCGCCATCGCCGACGACAACCGCTGCTACTACGGCGTGCAGTTCCATCCGGAAGTGACTCACACCAAGCAGGGCGGCCGCATCCTGTCGCGCTTCATCCTCGACATCTGCGGCTGCGAGGCGCTGTGGACCCCGGCCAACATCGTCGAGGACGCCATCGCCACCGTGCGCAAGCAGGTCGGTGACCGCAAGGTGCTGCTCGGCCTGTCCGGCGGCGTCGATTCCTCGGTGGTCGCCGCGCTGCTGCACCGCGCCATCGGCGAGCAACTGACCTGCGTGTTCGTCGACAACGGCCTGCTGCGCCTGCACGAGGGCGACCAGGTGATGGCCATGTTCGCCGAGAACATGGGCGTCAAGGTGATCCGCGCCAACGCCGAGGAGCTGTTCCTCGGCCGCCTGGCCGGCGTCAGCGATCCGGAGCAGAAGCGCAAGATCATCGGCCGCAGCTTCATCGAGGTGTTCGACCAGGAGGCCAAGAAGCTCGAGGGCATCGACTTCCTCGCCCAGGGCACCATCTACCCGGACGTGATCGAGTCGGCCGGCGCCAAGACCGGCAAGGCCCACGTGATCAAGTCGCACCACAACGTCGGCGGCCTGCCGGAGGACATGCAGTTCCAGCTGGTCGAGCCGCTGCGCGAGCTGTTCAAGGACGAGGTGCGCAAGATCGGCCTCGAACTCGGCCTGCCCTACGACATGGTCTACCGCCACCCGTTCCCGGGCCCGGGCCTGGGCGTGCGCATCCTCGGCGAGGTGAAGAAGGAGTACGCCGACCTGCTGCGTCGCGCCGACCACATCTTCATCGAGGAGCTGCGCAACTTCGACTGGTACCACAAGACCAGCCAGGCCTTCGTGGTGTTCCAGCCGGTGAAATCGGTCGGCGTGGTCGGCGACGGCCGCCGCTACGCCTGGGTGGTGGCCCTGCGTGCGGTGGAAACCATCGACTTCATGACCGCACGCTGGGCGCACCTGCCCTACGAGCTGCTGGAGAAGGTCTCCAACCGCATCATCAACGAGATCGAAGGCATCTCGCGCGTCACCTACGACGTGTCGAGCAAGCCGCCGGCGACCATCGAGTGGGAATGATCCGGTCGCTCCGGTGATCTGACAGGCAAAAGGGCAGCGTGAGCTGCCCTTTTGCTTTTCCGCCTCGCTATGCTGCAGCCAATACGTCGACAAGGAGTCGCCCGATGTCGCTGTGGAGCTCCCCCCTGGCCCGCATGAAGGCCATCGCCCTCGGCCTGCTGCTGCTGGCGGCGGCGCTGTACGCGCTGGCCACCCGCCTGCTGCCCGGCCATCCCGGCTGGGGTTACCTGCAGGCCTTCGCCGAGGCGGCGATGGTCGGCGCCATCGCCGACTGGTTCGCGGTCACCGCGCTGTTCCGTCACCCGCTGGGCCTGCCGATCCCGCACACGGCGATCATCCCGCGCAAGCAGGCGCGCCTCGGGCGCAACCTGGCCGACTTCATCTGCACCCACTTCCTCGCCACCCCGCAGGTGATGGCCAAGCTCGAGGCCTTCGACGCCGCCGGGCGGCTGGCCGAATGGCTGCGTCGCCCGGCCAGCGCCGCGGCGCTGGCCCGCCAACTGGTCGGCGTGGCGCGCTACGGCCTCAATGCCCTGCGCGACGAGCGGGTGATCCAGTTCGTCCAGCGCAGCGCCACCCGCCGCCTGCGCGAACTGGACCTGGCCCGTCTCGGCGGCCAGCTGCTCGACCTGCTGACCCACGAGCGCCGCCACCAGGCGATGCTCGACGAGCTGCTGGCCCAGCTCGACCTGCTGCTGCAGGACGAGGCGGTGCAGCGGCGCATCGCCGCCGGGCTGTCCGGCGAGTTCAGCGCGCTGCGCTTTCGCCTGTTCGGCAAGGACATCCCGCTCGACGAGAAGGCCGGCCAGTGGTCGGCGGACAAGGTGGTGCGCCGGGTTTCCGAGCTGATCGGCGAGATCAGCCGTGACCCGCAGCACGAGCTGCGCGGCCACTTCGATGGCTGCGTGGCGCGTTTCGTCGCCCGCCTCAAGGAGGATCCGGCGTTCCGCCTCAAGGGCGAGCAGATCCGCGAGCAGCTGCTCGCCCACCCGGCGCTGGCCGGCTACCTGCGCCAGCTGTGGGACGATCTGGTCGACTGGCTGCAGGCCGACCTGGGCGACGCCGATTCGACCATCCGCCGCCGTCTGGAGAGCCTGTGCCTGCGCCTGGGCGAGGGGCTGGCGACGGATGCGGCGATGCGCCGCTGGATCAACGACCAACTGCTCGAGGTGGCGCCGGCGCTGGTCGAGCGGCATCGCGAGGACATCCGCCGCTACATCGCCGAGCGGGTCGAGCGCTGGGACAGCGCCGAGCTGGTCGAGCAGCTGGAGCGCAACGTCGGCCGCGACCTGCAGTTCATCCGCATCAACGGCACCCTGGTCGGCGGCCTGGTCGGCCTGACCCTGCATGCGCTGACCCGCCTGCTGGCGGGCTGAAGGCGCTCAGCGCCGGTGCAGGCGTTCCACCTCGACCTCCTGGCCCGACCAGCGGCCGCGCACCTGCACGTAGTCGCCGGGGCGCGGGCTCTTGTCGATCCGCGTGCCGGTGCCGACCCGCAGCGGCAGGCCGTCCAGCGTCCAGCCGGCGCCGAGGGTGCCGTGCAGGCGCAGGCGGGCGCCGGCCGGCGTGGCGGCGGG
>NZ_SSTC01000185.1 GCF_004801855.1 Pseudomonas sp. A-1
ACGCCGCCGCCGGCGGTGCAGGCCGCGCTGCTGCCGCCGCTGCTGCCGGAGGCGGCCGCAGCGGCCGGCGGACCGCGCTTCGACGTGGCGGTGCGCGACATGGACGCCCGCGAGTTCTTCCTCAGCCTGATGGACGGCGCCGGGCAGAACCTGGTGGTGCATCCGGACGTCACCGGCAGCATCACCTTCAGCCTGCGCAACGTCACCCTCGACGAGGTGCTCGCCGCGGTGCGCGACAGCTACGGCTACGACTTCCAGCGCACCAGCTACGGCTACCGCATCCTGCCCAACCAGCTGCTGACCCGCACCTACGACCTCAACTACCTGAACCTGCAGCGCCGCGGCGAAACCGATACCCGGGTCAGTTCCGGCACGGTCACCACCTCGGAGAACGCCAGCAGCGACAGCGACAGCGGCGGCACCACCACCAGCCAGGCCAGCACGGTCAACGCCAGCCAGGTGGTCACCACCAGCCAGGTCGACTTCTGGCGCGAGGTGGGCGACGTGGTCGGCGCGCTGATCGGCGACGAGCCGGGCAACAAGGTGGTGGTCAACCCGCAGGCCAGCCTGCTGGTGGTGCGCGCCTCCAGCGGCGACCAGCAGAACGTCGAGGCCTTCCTCGAGCAGGCCGAGCGCAACCTGCAGCGCCAGGTGATCCTCGAGGCGAAGATCCTCGAGGTGCGCCTGAGCGACCAGTTCCAGGCCGGCATCAACTGGACCCAGCTGGGCAAGGAGGGCAACAGCACCTTCGGGCTCGACCTCGATGGCGCCCAGCTGAGCGGGGCGCAGGGCATCGGCGGGGTGTTCAGCGCGGCGCTCGGCGTCGGCGACTTCAGCGGCCTGCTGCAGCTGCTGGAAACCCAGGGCCAGGTGCGCGTGCTGTCCAGCCCGCGCATCTCCACGCTGAACAACCAGAAGGCGGTGATCAAGGTCGGTACCGACGAGTACTTCGTCACCGACGTCTCCTCGTCCAACACCACCACCGTGGCCGGGGTTTCCGAGCCGACCCAGGACGTCACCCTGACGCCGTTCTTCTCCGGCATCTCGCTGGACGTGACCCCGCAGATCAACCAGCGCGAGGAGGTCACCCTGCACGTGCGGCCGACGGTGAGCCGCGTGCAGGACCAGAACAAGGTCATCACCCTGGGCCAGGACAAGGAACTCAACCTGCCGCTGGCGCTGTCCACCACCCGCCAGTCCGATTCCATCGTCCGCGCGCGCAACGGCCAGATGGTGGTGATCGGCGGCCTGCTCGAGGACATCAACGAGAACACCGACGCCAACGTGCCCTGGCTGTCCAGGCTGCCGTTCCTCGGCTGGCTCTTCCAGCAGCAGCGCAAGGACCTGGTGCGCAGCGAGCTGGTGATCCTCCTGCGTCCGCAGGTGATCGGCGCCGACACCTGGCTGGACGAACTGCAGAAGAGCGCGACCAGCTTCCGCGCGCTGAGGTAGGCGGATGTACCTGAGCTTCTTCGGCCTGCGCGAGAAACCCTTCGCCCTCACCCCCAACACCGCCTTCCTGGTGCGGCTGGCCCCCTACCAGGCCTGCCTCAACCTGCTGCGCGTGGCCTTGGGCGAGGGCGAGGGCTTCATCAAGGTCAGTGGCGAGGTCGGCACCGGCAAGACCCTGCTGTGCCGCGCGCTGCTCAACCTCCTCGGCGAGGAGCGCGGGCGCTGGCAGGTGGCCTGGATCCCCAACCCGGCCCTCGGCCCGCGCGAGCTGCGCCAGGCGCTGGCCCAGGAGCTGCACATCGCCGATGCCGAGCTGCTCGACGAGCACGGCCTGCTCGCCGCCCTCAACCGCCGGCTGATCGAGCTGGCCGGGCAGGGCCGGCGCACCGTGCTGCTGATCGACGAGGCCCAGGCCCTGCCGCCGCGCAGCCTGGAGGCGCTGCGCCTGCTCACCAACCTGGAAACCGAACACTGCAAGCTGCTGCAGGTGGTGCTGTTCGGCCAGCCCGAGCTGGACGCGCTGCTCGAGCGTGCCGAGTTCCGCCAGCTGCGCCAGCGCATCACCTTCTCCTACCGCCTGCGCCCGCTGGACCTGGCCGACACCCGCCGCTACGTCGAGGAGCGCCTGGTGCATGCCGGCTACCGTGGCGATCCGCTGTTCGATGCTGGCGCCCTGCGCCGGCTGGTCGCCGGCAGCGGCGGCATTCCGCGGCTGGTCAACATCCTCGCCCACAAGGCGCTGATGGCCGCCTTCGGCAGCGGCAGCCGCCGGGTGCGCGCCGGCCACGTGCAGCGCGCGCTGGAGGACACCGAGGGCGCCCGGCCGTTCCTGCAGCGTGCCGCCCTGCGCCTGGGCTGGGGCCTGGCCGGCGCCGGCGTGCTGCTGCTCCTGTTCGGCCTGTGGCCGTGGCTGCGCCCCTGGCTGCCGGGAGGCATGCCATGAGTCTGGTCAACGACATGCTGCGCGACCTCGAGGCGCGCCACGCGCCGCCGCTCGAGCGGGCGCCGCTGGAGGGCCTGCTGCCGGCCGACGAGGGCGCCGCG
>NZ_SSTC01000186.1 GCF_004801855.1 Pseudomonas sp. A-1
ATCTGTGATGCCTGGACTCGAACACCGGACTGTTTCAAGCTTGACCCGCACCACCTCATCCCGGGACTACACACCTAACATTCTGGGGCTGATACCCTTCGCCCCATCCATTCGCAGGGAGGCGCGAGGCGATGCCTCGGTTCAAGACCGTTCACAAGGGACTCAAGCTGCTCCCCGTGGATTTCGACAAGCAGTTGCTGCCCGGCAGCTTCGAGCACGCGCTGTGCTACCTGGTCGACCACGAACTGGACCTCTCCGACTTCCACGCCCGCTACCGCAACGATGTCGAAGGTGCACCGGCCTTCGATCCGGCTGTGCTGCTGAAGATCGTCCTGCTGGCCTACAGCCGCGGCATCGTCAGCAGCCGCAAGATGGAAGCCGCCTGCCGCGATCATGTGCTGTTCATGGCCGTATCTGGCGACAGCCAGCCGCACTTCACCACCCTGGCCGCATTCGTCTCCAACATGGGCGACCTGGCCGCCAAGCTGTTCGCCCAAGTGCTCGCCGTCTGTGACCGCCAAGGCCTGATTGGCCGCGAGATGTTCGCCATCGATGGCGTGAAGCTGCCGAGCAACGCCAGCAAGGCCCGTAGCGGCACCCGTGCCGACTTCCTGCGCCAGGCCGAGAAAATGGAAAAGGCTGCCCAAGCGATGATCGAGCAGCAGCGCCAGAGCTACCGCCACCCGGAGGGCGAGGATCAGCGCGCCGCACGCCAGCTCGAACGCCTGCAGGCCAGTGCCCGGCAACTGCGTACCTGGCTGAATGACAATCCGGAAGACCGCAAGGGCGTGACCGGACGGGTCAACCTGTCCAATCGCACCGACAACGAGTCGGCCAAGATGGCCACCGGCAAGGGCGTGATCCAGGGCTACACCGGTGTCGCGGCGGTGGACGAGAAGGCGCAGATCATCGTCGAAGCCCAGGCCCATGGCACCGGCGCAGAGCAGGCATTGCTCGGCCCAGCGGTCGAGGCCACGGCCCATGTCCGCTCCTCCGACACCTGCTACACCGCCGATGCCGGCTACCACAGCCGCGCAGGACTCGAACAACTGCGCGCTGCGGGCATCCCGGCCTACATACCCGACAACGGCTACCGCAAGCGCGACCCTCGCTATGCCGGGCAGGAGCTGCACCTGAGCAAGCCCGATCCGCTCTGGGACAAGACCCCCAAGCCGCGTGCCTCCAAACTGTATACGCCCGCCGATTTCCGCTTCGACCCGGAGCGGAAAAGTTGCGTGTGCCCGGCCGGCAAGTCGCTGTATAGCAGCGGCAGTCACTGTCTGATCAAGGGGCAGCGGGCCATCAAGTTCCAGGGCGCTATGCGTGACTGCCTGGCCTGCCTGCAACGCGCGAAATGCCTGCGTAAGCCGGAGAAAACCGCGACGCGGCAGGTCGCGTTTTTCCTGCCCAAGGTTCAGCAAGAGGACGATGTACTGGAGCAGATGCGCCAACGGATCGACAGCCCGCAGGGGCGCGAGATGATCGGCCGGCGCTTCGCCACGGTGGAGCCGGTGTTCGGCAACCTGCGCCACAACAAGCGCCTGGACCGTTTCACCCTGCGTGGCCGGACGCGGGTGGACGGCCAGTGGAAGCTCTATTGCATGACGCACAACATCGAGAAACTGGCTAGCCATGGGGCCTTCCGATGAATACCGCGCCCCGTAACCGACCCGACCGGGCACCACGCCAAGGCTTGCCAGCCCGGCATCGGGGCCAACCGGGCGGATATCCGATCAAAACATCCTCGAATGCCCTGCTGGCCATGCAATCCGGACACGCGCAAAAAATTGCGACGCTGGGGCGCGGCGGTAGTGTTTTTGGGGTTTTTCTACAGCTTCGTTAGGTGTCTATGGGCCACGAACCGAAACGTCGCGCCACGTTAGAAGAAATTCTAGCCTCAACATCAGACGTGCTTTTCCCAGCCGAAATGGGTGAAAAGGTTGTATCTATCTCCAGCACTGACTGCGATGGCGACACCCCGCTTCATGTCATGGTGTGGCGCAATGATGCCTATGCCGTCAAAGTGCTTCTTGAGGCAGGAGCAAACCCTAATGCCATCGGCGATATGGGTGAAACACCACTGCATGTTGCGGTTAGCCAGGAAAATTTCGCTATTGCAAAAGCTCTCATGCAGGCAGGCGCCAAAACAAATATTCGTTCTGAGTTCAACGAAACGGCGCAAGAAAGGGCCATTCGTAAAGGTGGGGCAATTGCCAAGTTGTTCTCGTAACTCAACACCACCTAACATGGCGTATATGGACTCTCCCCACAAGTGGTGAGTAACCCTGTTCCAACCCTGTCGTCAGTGCGGTTGCATTCGTATATCCGGCCTTCGCTGGGCATTGCCGCCCGGGCCACTCTGTAGTTCGCACAACGGGGGCCAAGCGCTCAATCGATCACGGGGATCATGATTGTTATCGGCCTTGTTCCGTTGCAGGACTCGCCTGTTCCGACAGTGTCGCTTTTCACCACAACCACA
>NZ_SSTC01000187.1 GCF_004801855.1 Pseudomonas sp. A-1
TAGTACATCATGCCGAGGAAGCCGGTGGTCAGGAAGAAGCCCACGGCGTTGTGGCCGTACCACCACTGCACCATGGCATCGGTGGCGCCGCTGTACAGCGAGTAGGACTTGAACAGGGTGACCGGGATCTCCATGTTGTTGACGATGTGCAGCATCGCCGTCACCAGGATGAAGGCGCCGAAGAACCAGTTGCCCACATAGATGTGCTTGGTCTGGCGCTTGAGGATGGTCCCGAAGAACACCACCGCGTAGGAAACCCAGACGATCGCCAGCAGGATGTCGATCGGCCACTCCAGCTCGGCGTACTCCTTGGAGGAGGTGAAGCCCTGCGGCAGGGTGATGACGGCGAGCACGATCACGGCTTGCCAGCCCCAGAAGGTGAAGGCGGCGAGGGTGTCGCTGAACAGGCGTGCCTGGTTGGTGCGCTGCACTACATAGTAGGAGGTGGCGAACAGGGCGCAGCCGCCGAACGCGAAGATCACCGCGTTGGTGTGCAACGGACGCAGGCGACCGAAGCTGGTCCACGGCAGGTCGAAGTTCAGGCTCGGCCAGACGAGCTGGGCGGCGATCAGCACACCCAGACCCATCCCAATGACCCCCCAGATTACCGTCATGACGGCGAACTGGCGGACCACCTTGTAGTTATAAGCAGTCGGACTGATTGCTGTACTCATTGCAGGGGTTCCACGGTTATGGACTTTCGGGACAAAAAACGGCGGCAAGTATGGAGAAAGGAGGTAGCCATTGCAACGCAACCTCTTGTCGTGCAAGGGATTGCGTGCCGGAGAAAAAGGCCGTCTCCCGCCATGTTGTCGTCGTCACTGTGGCGCAGAACGGAGTCTCGAAAGACGCCGCAAGGGTGCTGTCGCGTTGTTTTTGTAACGGCGTGCGACTGGGGGGAGAGCTTAGTCCTCGGCGCCGAGGCTGTGAAGGAAACTTCGGGATAGGTGCGACACTTGGTCGCGCGTGGCGAGGGGCTTCGAGAAGGGGGGAAGGGCGCGAGGATAAGGGCGCGCCGCATTGCGCGGCGCGCCCCCGGTCTTACTTGGCGGACTGTTGCGACAGGCTGTACACGTAGGCAGCCAGCAGATGCACCTTGTCGTTGCCCAGGTAGGGTTGCTGGGCCGGCATCTGGCCCTGGCGGCCGAGGCGGATGGTCTGCTGCAGCTGGGTCAGGCTCGAGCCGTACAGCCAGCCGGCGCTGGCGGTCAGGTCCGGAGCGCCCATGGCCGGAGTACCCTTGCCCTGCGGGCCGTGGCAGGCGACGCAGTTGGTGGCGAAGATCTTCTGGCCGGCAGCGACATCGCCTTCGGCACCGGCCGGCAGCGGGAGACCGGCCAGCTCGCTACGCACGTAGGCGGCGACGTTCTTCACGCCATCCTCGCCGATGACCGCGGCCCAGGCCGGCATGATGCCGTGGCGGCCGCCGAGGATCGAGGTCTTGATGGTGTCGGCCTCGCCGCCCCAGCGCCAGTGGGCGTCGGTCAGGTTGGGGAAGCCGTAGCTGCCCTTGGCGTCGGAGCCGTGGCACACCGAGCAGTAGGAGGCGAACATGCGCGAGCCCATCTTCAGGGCCTGCGGGTCCTTGGCCACCTCGGCCACCGGCATGGCGGCGTACTTGGCGAACAGCGGGCCGTACTCGGCGTCGGCGCGGTCCATCTCGCGCTGCCACTGGTTGACCTGGGTCCAGCCGTTCTCGTAACCCGGCAGGACGCCCTTCCAGTTGCCCAGGCCCGGGTAGAGGGCCAGGTAGACGGCGCCGAAGATCAGGGTGCCGATGAACAGCAGGAACCACCAGCGCGGCAGCGGGTTGTCGTACTCCTCGATGCCGTCGAACGAGTGACCCATGGTCTGGTCGGTGGTGTCGGGGCGCTGGCCCTTGCGGGTCGCGAAGATCAGCCACCACAGCACCACCAGGGTACCGATGGTGAGGATGCTGACGTAGATACTCCAAAAGCCTGTCATGGATGATTACTCCTGGCTGAGGCCGCGCATCAGCGCTTGTTCTTGAGGCTGGTGCCGAGGACCTGCAGGTACGCGACCAGCGCGTCCATTTCGGTCTTGCCCTTGACCGCGTCGCGGGCGCCGGCGATGTCGGCATCGGTGTACGGCACGCCCAGGGTGCGCATGGCCTGCATCTTGGCGGCGGTGTCCGAGCCGGTCAGCTTGTGCTCCACCAGCCAGGGGTAGGAGGGCATCTTCGATTCCGGCACCACGTTGCGCGGGTTGTACAGGTGGGCGCGATGCCAGTCGTCGGAGTAGCGGCCGCCGACGCGGGCCAGGTCCGGACCGGTACGCTTGGAGCCCCACAGGAACGGGTG
>NZ_SSTC01000188.1 GCF_004801855.1 Pseudomonas sp. A-1
CGGCGGCGGGCGTCGTCGCTGCCTGGGGGCGCGGCGGCACGGCGCCCGGCGTGCTCTTCGGCGCGCAGGCCCAGCCGCCGCCGGCCGAAGCCTGGCAGTCGAACTGCTCGGCGGCGTGCAGCAGCGGAGCGGAGCCCAGGGCCAGCAGGCTGCCGGTGACCAGGAGAGGGAACTTTCTGCGGAACAGGGGGGGAGTGAGTGCCATCTTGTCGATGTCCGGGCTTCCTGCGCGCCAACAGCCTGTGCGGCCGCACGCCTTTCGATGGGCTGGAGTAAGATCGCGGATAATAAATCAATGCGTCACGCAACGGCTAGCGTAGAAGGGGAGCCCTGGATGTCCGTGGATAGTCGATTGGAAAGCCTGAAAGCCTGGCTGGACGGGTGCCTGCCCGAAGTGTTCGCCGCGCGCGGCTGGGGCGTGCCGGGGCCGGCCAGCCTGACGCCGGCGAGCAGCGATGCCAGCTTCCGCCGCTACTTCCGCTGGGAAGACGGCGCGCGCAGCCTGATCGTCATGGATGCACCGCCGCCGCAGGAGGACTGCCGCCCGTTCGTCAGGGTCGCCGGCCTGCTCGCCCAGGCCGGCGTGCACGTGCCGGAGATCCTCGCCGGCGATCTGGCGCAGGGCTTCCTGCTGCTACCCGACCTCGGCCGGCAGACCTACCTGGAAGTGATCGGCGAGGACAACGCCGACGCCCTGTTCGAGGATGCCCTGCAGGCGCTGGTGGCCTTCCAGCGCCTGCCGGTGGAGGGCCAGCTGCCCGCCTACGACGAGGCGCTGCTGCGCCGCGAGCTGCAGCTGTTCCCCGACTGGTACCTGGCCCGGCACCTCGGCGTGACTCTGGAGGGCGAGGCGCTGGCGGCCTGGCAGGCGACCTGCGACCTGCTGGTGCAGAGTGCCCTGGCCCAGCCGCGGGTGCTGGTGCATCGCGACTACATGCCGCGCAACCTGATGCTCAGCACTCCCAACCCCGGCGTGCTGGACTTCCAGGACGCGGTGTTCGGCCCGGTCAGCTACGACGTCACCTGCCTGTTCAAGGACGCCTTCCTCAGCTGGCCCGAGGCGCGCGTCGAGGCCTGGCTGCGCCGCTACTGGCAGCTGGCGGGCGAGGCGGGCATCCCGCTGCCGGAGAGCTTCGCCGAGTTCCGGCGCGCCAGCGACCTGATGGGCGCGCAGCGCCACCTCAAGGTGATCGGCATCTTCGCGCGGATCTGCCACCGCGACGGCAAGCCGAAATACCTCGGCGACGTGCCGCGCTTCTTCGCCTACCTCGACACGGTGATCGCCCGCCGCCCCGAACTGGCGCCGCTCGGCGCGCTGCTCGCCGGCCTGCCCAAGGAGCCCGCGGCATGAAGGCGATGATCCTCGCCGCCGGCAAGGGCGAGCGCATGCGCCCGCTGACCCTGCACACGCCCAAGCCGCTGCTGCCGGTCGGCGGCATGCCGCTGATCGAGCACCACGTCCGCGCCCTGGCCGCCGCCGGCTTCACCGAGCTGGTGATCAACCATGCCTGGCTCGGCCAGCAGATCGAGGACTACCTGGGCGACGGCGCGCGCTTCGGCGTGTCCATCGCCTTCTCCGCCGAGGGCGAGCCGCTGGAGACCGGCGGCGGCATCCATCGCGCCCTGCCGCTGCTCGGCGCGGCGCCCTTCCTGCTGGTCAACGGCGACATCTGGACCGACTACGCCTTCGCCGACCTGCGTCGCCCGCCGGACGGGCAGGCCCATGGCGGGCTGGCCCATCTGGTGCTGGTCGACAACCCGGCGCACCACTCCGAGGGCGACTTCCGCCTGCAGGAGGGGCGGGTCAGCGCCCGCGGCGCGCAGCCCGGGCTGACCTACAGCGGCATCGCCGTGCTCGATCCGGCGCTGTTCGCCGGCTGCCGGCCGGGGGCGTTCAAGCTGGCGCCGCTGCTGCTCGATGCCATGGCGCTCGGCCAGGTCAGCGGCGAGCACTTCCGCGGCCGCTGGGTGGACGTCGGCACCCGCGAGCGGCTGGACGAGGTCGAGCGCCTGTTGGCGGAGCGCCCCTGATGCTGTGGCCGGCCAGCGCACTGGGCGGCCTGGCCGGCTTCGTGCTGGCCAGCGTGCCGGGCGCGCTGCTCGGCGGCCTGCTCGGCCACTGGCTGGACCGGCGCCTGCAGCTGCACGACTGGGAAGACCTGCGCGAGCGCCTGGCCGGCCACGGCCACGACACCCTCGACGCCCTGCGCCTGATGCAGCTGCTCGGCCGCCTGGCCGCGGCCAACCCGCATGCCGCCGTGGCCCAGCGCCGCCAGCTGCGCCGCGAGGCGCAGC
>NZ_SSTC01000190.1 GCF_004801855.1 Pseudomonas sp. A-1
CGTCCCCTTCGTCTAGTGGCCTAGGACACCGCCCTTTCACGGCGGTAACAGGGGTTCGAGTCCCCTAGGGGACGCCAATTTTCCCGCTCTGGGATCAAGAGGGTCGCACCGATTTTTGGTGCGACCCTTTTTGTTTTCCGGGGTCGCCACGCGACCCCGTCCTGCCTCAGTTGCCCGGCTGCAGGGTGATGGCCAGCGTCTCCCGCCGCTCGCCGCGCAGCACCTCGACGCTCACCGTGTCGCCGACCCGATGGTCGTCCAGGCGCGCCAGCAGGCGCTCCACCGAATCCACCGTCTCGCCCTCCAGAGCCACTATCACGTCGCCCGGCACCAGGCTGCCGTCGCGGGCCTGACGCAGGCCGCGCAGGCCGGCCTGCTGCGCCGCCGAACCCGGCAGCACGCGCAGCACCACCACGCCCTCGACGCCGAGGCTCTCGCTCAGCCGGCGGTTGAGTCCTTCGTCGATCTCGATGCCCAGCGCCGGGCGGATGTAGCGGCCGCTGCGGATCAGCTGCGGCACCACGCGCATCACGGTGTCCACCGGCACCGAGAAGCCGATGCCGGCCGAGGCGCCCGACGGGCTGTAGATGGCGGTGTTGATGCCGATCAGCCGTCCGGCCGAGTCGAGCAGCGGGCCGCCCGAGTTGCCGGGGTTGATCGCCGCGTCGCTCTGGATCAGGTGCTCGATCGGCGGGCGGCCGTTCTCGCCGGGCAGCGAGCGGTCCAGCGCCGAGACGATGCCGGTGGTCAGCGTCCAGTCGAGACCGAACGGGTTGCCGATGGCGAACACCTTCTGACCGACCTTCAGGTCGCTGCTGGTGCCGATCGGCACCGGCGGCGGGCGCTTGAAGCCGACGCCGATCTTCAGCACCGCGATGTCGTGCGCCGGGCTGGCGCCGACCAGCGCCGCCGGGTAATCGCGGCCGTCGGCCAGGCGCACGGTGGCCTGGGCGGCGCCCTGGATCACGTGGAAGTTGGTGATCACGTGGCCGGCGTCGTCCCAGATGAAGCCCGAGCCGGTGCCGCGCGGCACCGCCGTGACGTTGCGGGTCCACAGGTCGCGCACCAGCTCGGCGGTGCTGATGAACACCACCGAGTCGCGCGCCTGCTCGAACAGCGCGATGGTGGCCTGCTCGTCGGCGGCCAGATCGCCGCGCGGGGTGACCGTGCGTTCGCTGGCCTGCTGCGGCGCCAGCCAGCCTTCGAGGCGCGGCAGCAACTGCCAGAGCAGGACCAGGGCGACGGCGATGAGGGCGATGCGGCGCCAGCGGCGGACGGGGGAGTAGGGGGCGCTGCTCATGCGGGACTCCGTGTGCGGTCGTTGATCGCCGGTCGCCCGGATCCGGGCGCCGCGGCGGACAGGAATGCGCTACAGGATAACCAACCCGCCGGGGCATCGTCGTCGCTCCGGTGGGCGGCAGTTGCGTCCGTCATCACTCGGTCAAAGGTAGCGGGTACGTTGTCCGTATTTTTCGTGTGGGATAAGCTGCCCCTGCCGCGATGTCTGGCAGCCACTCTCATAACAAGACAACAACTAATCCGGGACGGACAGAAGACATGACTTTCATGCCATGGAGCAGCGAGCTCGAAGTCGGTATCGAGCTGATCGACGAGCAGCACCGCTGGCTGGTGGACAAGACCAACCAGCTGTACGACCGCGTGGCCGGCGCCGATGCCGATCGCGACGAGATCGGCGCGGTGCTGGAGGGCTTGATGGACTACACCATGAATCACTTCATCGCCGAGGAAGACATCTTCCATCGCCTCGGTTACCCGGAAACCGCGGCGCACAAGGCACAGCACGACAGGTTCACCGCGCAGATCATGGACCTGCTGCACCGCCACGACGACGGCGAGCTGTCCGGCAGCGAGACCCTCGAGCTGCTCGCCGACTGGCTGACCCACCACATCCTCAAGGTCGACAAGGCCTACGTCGAGTTCTTCCGCAGCAACGGCGTGCACTGAAGCGCCTGTCCTTGCACTGGTGGATGAATGCCGCATGATGCTCGGCATTCGTCCTGCCGGAGCCGTTGCCATGGATTCCCCCCGTTTCATCGTCCACCCCGACCGCGCCAGCTGCGCGCGCAGCCTGGCCGCGGAGCTGGGCGCGCGCCTGGGTGCGGCCCGGCAGGCCGGGGCGCCGG
>NZ_SSTC01000191.1 GCF_004801855.1 Pseudomonas sp. A-1
ATGGTGCAACCGGCAGCCGAACGCTCGGCGGAGGCGTCGGACAGCTCGAACGCCTGCTCGACGGTCAGACCTTCCAGTCCTTCGATCTCGAGGATGCGGCCGGAGAAGATGTTCTTCTTGCCCTTCTTCTCGACGGTCAGCAGGCCCTGCTGGATGGCGTAGTAGGGGATGGCGTGCACCAGGTCACGCAGGGTGATGCCCGGCTGCATCTGGCCCTTGAAGCGCACCAGCACGGATTCCGGCATGTCCAGCGGCATGACGCCGGTGGCGGCGGCGAAGGCCACCAGGCCGGAGCCGGCCGGGAAGGAGATGCCGATCGGGAAGCGGGTGTGCGAGTCGCCACCGGTACCGACGGTGTCCGGCAGCAGCATGCGGTTCAGCCAGCTGTGGATGATGCCGTCGCCCGGCTTGAGCGCCACGCCGCCACGGTTGCGCATGAAGTCCGGCAGGGTGTGGTGGGTCTTCACGTCCACCGGCTTGGGATAGGCGGCGGTGTGGCAGAAGGACTGCATCACCAGGTCGGCGGAGAAGCCCAGGCAGGCCAGGTCCTTCAGCTCGTCGCGGGTCATCGGGCCGGTGGTGTCCTGGGATCCGACGGTGGTCATCTTCGGCTCGCAGTAGGTGCCCGGGCGGATGCCTGCGACGCCGCAGGCGCGACCGACCATCTTCTGCGCCAGGGTGAAGCCCTTGCCGCTGTCGGCCGGCGCTTGCGGCTTGTGGAACAGGGTGGACGGCGCCAGGCCCAGCTCGGCGCGGGCCTTCTCGGTCAGGCCGCGGCCGATGATCAGCGGGATGCGGCCGCCGGCGCGCACTTCGTCGAGCAGCACTTCGGTCTTCAGTTCGAAGCTGGCCAGCACTTCCTCGCTGCCGTGCCTGCAGACCTTGCCGGCGTAGGGATAGACGTCGATCACGTCGCCCATGTCGAGGTTGGCGACGTCGAACTCAATCGGCAGGGCGCCGGCGTCTTCCATGGTGTTGTAGAAGATCGGCGCGATCTTGTTGCCGAAGCAGAAGCCGCCGGCGCGCTTGTTCGGCACGAACGGGATGTCGTCGCCGAAGAACCACAGCACGGAGTTGGTGGCGGACTTGCGCGAGGAACCGGTGCCGACCACGTCGCCGACGTAGGCGACCGGGAAGCCCTTGGCCTTGACCGCCTCGATCTGCTTGAGCGGTCCGACGGCGCCCGGCTGCTCCGGCTCGATGCCGTCGCGGGCCATCTTCAGCATGGCCAGGGCGTGCAGCGGGATGTCGGGGCGCGACCAGGCGTCCGGAGCGGGGGACAGGTCGTCGGTGTTGGTTTCGCCGGGGACCTTGAACACGGTCAGGGTGATCTTCTCGGCCAGCGCCGGGCGGGCGGTGAACCACTCGCCCTCGGCCCAGGACTGCAGCACGGCCTGGGCGGCTGCGTTGCCCTTCCTGGCGCGCTCGGCGACGTCGTGGAAGGCGTCGAACATCAGCAGGGTGTGCTTGAGCTGTTCGGCGGCGGCGTTGGCCAGTTCGGCGTTGTCCAGCAGCTCGACCAGGGTGGCGATGTTGTAGCCGCCCTGCATGGTGCCAAGCAGCTCGACGGCACGGGTCTTGGAGAGCAGCGGGGAGGCGGCTTCGCCCTTGGCCAGCGCGGTCAGGAAGCCGGCCTTGACGTAGGCGGCTTCGTCCACGCCAGCGGGAACGCGGTTGGTGATCAGGTCGACCAGGACCTGTTCTTCGCCGGCCGGCGGATTCTTCAGCAGCTCGACCAGCGCGGCGGTCTGCTCGGCGTTCAGGGCCAGGGGCGGCAGGCCCTGCTGGGCGCGTTCTTCCAGGTGTTGGCGATAGCTTGCGAGCAAGGGGATATCTCCAGTCATGTCGATGGTGTAGGGCATTCGGGGGAAAACGGCGGGCAAAAGAATGGGAGCAGTACCGGGAAAGCGAGGGCGACCAGCCTCTTTCCCGGTACTGCTCCCATATCAGGGACCGCTACCGCTGGTTAACGCTGGGCCAGGGCCGGCACGGCGCGCGGCTCGACGCCGATGTACTCGGCGCTCGGGCGGATGATGCGGTTGTTGGCGCGCTGCTCGAACACGTGGGACGCCCAGCCGGTGACCCGCGAGCAGACGAAGATCGGGGTGAACAGCTTGGTCGGGAT
>NZ_SSTC01000192.1 GCF_004801855.1 Pseudomonas sp. A-1
CGCTGGCACGCCGACGATGCCATCGTGCGCAAGCTCGACGAAGTCAGCGGCATCGGCGTGCTGACCGCCAGCGCGCTGAAAAGCGCGGTCGGCCAGCCCGAGCGCTTCGCCAGTGGTCGCCAACTGAGCGCCTGGCTGGGCATGACTCCGCGCGAGTTCAGCAGCGGCTGACCGGCGCAAGCTAGGACACATCAGCCGGCAGGGCAACGTGTACGTGCGCACCCTGCTGATCCATGGTTCGCGAGCGGCGTTGCTGGCGGCGCAACGATTGCACAGACGAGCGCCTGAGCGGTTGACCCGGCTGCAACGCTGGGCAGTGGAGACGGCCGCGCGCATCGGCCACAACAAGGCGGCGTTGGCGCTGGCCAACAAACTGGTACGGATCTGCTGGGCGGTGTGGTGCCACGAACGACGTTTCAGCGGCGACTGGCAGAGCAGCAAGCCCGCCTGACGGCGGGCCGGAGAAAGCAGGAGCAGGTTTTCTTGTGGTTGTGGTGAACAGCGACACTGTCGGAACAGGCGAGTCCTGCAACGGAACAAGGCCGATAACAATCATGATCCCCGTGATCTATTGAGCGCTTGACCCCCGTTGCGCGAACTACAGATTGGCCCGGGCGGCAACGCCCAGCAAAGGCCGGATATACGAATGCAACCGCACTGACGACAGGGGTGGTAGGCTTTACTCACCACTTGTGGGGGGGGGGGCATATACGACTTGTTAGGTTGTTTTACCGAACACTTTTTTGTGCCAATACATGTGGGGGCGGCGAACCAGGCTTCGTTGGTGCTGTTCTGAAACTGAGCCAACTGCCCCATTGGAATGTTGTAACGCCAAAAGAGGGCGAGTAAGTCACGTAGCGCTGCCTCTGAAATGCGGCGGGAACGGACAACAAGAGTGTCTTGCTCCCAGCGAATGACACAGGAAATTTCTCGTGCCCAATCGAACAAGTGCTTTTCGTCGAGCTGAGAGCCAAAGCGAACGCCTGAACAGTCGAGATAAACCATGAGCAACCTAACGGTTAGACGGCTGAACCGCTTCGATGATCTGTGCGGCGAACTTGCTGCTGTGCTCCCTACTTTGTGCCGTGCTTGGGCCCAGACCCATCGTTTCAGAAGCGAGATATTCAAGACGCGCTGTGACCTCTTCGAGCGTGCAGCCGTTCCGTGCCATCGAGACCAGGTACGGAGCGTAGCTATCGTACTCATCGGCTGGCGCCATGCTGCCGGGCTCGACACCAATCGGATCCCAGCGGCGGAGTATGGCTTCGACGGTGCGAATGTCCGCCACTGCCTCATCATTGAGTGTCTTGTGGTCAGCCGCTGTCATTGATCTGCCGTCTAACGAGGTTGTAGAAAAACTAAATAGCAAATTCTGCGGCTGGGATTCTGGCTGTTTTTTATCCAGAAACCGGCACCCATCTTGAAATCCACCGCATTCATCTTGCCCAATTTCTCCAAATTTTGCGTACGGCAAGGCTCCTGAATGAGCCCTGAGGTTTTTCTACAGCCTCAACGTTTAGGTTAAGGGGCGACCGCTGAAAGCGGGCGTCCCGAGTGAGCGAAGCGAACGGACTTGAATGCTGTAATGGACTCTCCCTGCACCACACTTACCCGCACCAGCGGTGCCGTGAGTGGCGTTCGGAGGGTGTCAGCGATGTGCAAGCAGATTGCAGTGGATTTGGCCAAGTCCGTTTACCAGGTTGCCGAAAGCGTCCGTGCCGGGCAGGTGAGTCAGCGCAAGCGGCTGAATCGCGAGGCATTTCGTCGATATATACAGGAGCAGGCCGAGCCGGTCGAGTGGCTGATGGAAGCCTGCGGCACGGCGCACTACTGGGGGCGTTTCGCCCAGGCGCTGGGACACAAGGTGACGCTGCTGCACGCGCGCTATGTGCGCCCCTACCGCCGCCGCAACAAGACCGACCGCAACGACTGCGACGCCATCCTCGAAGCCGCACGCTGCTCGGGCATCCACCCGGTGCCGGTGAAGACGCACGAGCAGCAACAGCTCCAGCAACTGCACGGTCTGCGCGAGACCTGGAAGAAGAGCCGCACCCAGCGCATCAACCTGCTGCGCGGCATCTTTCGGGAGATGGGCCTGGAAGCGCCG
>NZ_SSTC01000193.1 GCF_004801855.1 Pseudomonas sp. A-1
CGGCGGCGAGCAGCGGCCGCAGGTAGCTGCCCAGCGGGCGCAGCGAACCGCGCGCCGCCCAGGCCCCGGCGATGCTCGCCGGCCACAGGGCCACGGCGTTGGTGGCGTTGGCGGTGACCGGCGGCAGGCCGGCGGCCAGCAGCGCCGGGAAGGAGAAGAAGGTGCCGCCGCCGGCCAGGGCGTTCATGCCGCCGGCGGCCAGGCCGGCGAGCAGCAGCAGGATCAGGTCGGACAGGGGCATGGCGGGCTCCGCACAAAAATGGTGCGCCAGCTTAGCAGGTCGCGGCGGCGCGGGGAGAGTGCGCCGGGCTCAGACGCGGGCCGGCGACTCCGCGGCGGCGCAGGCGTCGGCCGGCTGCGGGCGGCCGAACAGGTAGCCCTGCAGGCGGTGGCAGCCGTTGCGGCGCAGGAAGTCGGCCTGGCGCTGGTTCTCCACGCCCTCGGCGACCACCTGCATGCCGAGCTGTTCGGCGATCACCAGGATGCCGCGCACCAGCGCCACCGACTGGCGGCAGTCGGGCAGGCCGCTGACGAACTGGCGGTCGATCTTCACCCCGTCGAAGGGGAAGAACTGCAGGTAGGCCAGCGAGGCGTAGCCGGTGCCGAAGTCGTCGAGGAACAGGGTCAGGCCGGCCTGCTTGAGGGCATGCAGGGTGTCCTGCACCTGCTGGTCGGCATCCAGCAGGGTGGTCTCGGTGATCTCCAGCTCCAGGCGCTGCACCGGCGGGCGTTCCTCGGCGAGGATCGCCAGCAGCGTGCCGGCCAGGTCGGCCTGGCGGAAGTCCAGCGGCGACAGGTTGACCGCGATGCCCCAGTCGCGCCCCTCGTCCTGCCACTGGCGCAGCTGGCGGCAGGCCTGGCGGAAGATCCAGCGGGTGGCGTCGAGGATCAGCCCGGTCTCCTCCAGCACCGGCATGAACTGCGCCGAGCTGACCAGCCCGCGTTGCGGCGAGCGCCAGCGCAGCAGCGCCTCGAAGCTGTGCCGGCGGCCCTGGCGGTCGAGCTGCGGCTGGTAGTACAGCTCGAACTCGCCGCGCGTCAGGGCGTTGCGCAGCTCGGCCTCCAGCCGGTGGCGCTGCTCGGCCTCCTCGGCCAGGCGCCGGTCGAAGTGGGCCAGGCGGTTGCGGCCGCGGCCCTTGGCCTGGTAGAGGGCGAGGTCGGCTTCCTTGAGCAGCTGCGCGGCGCTGGCCTGGCCGCCGTGCTGGTGAGCGATGCCGATGCTCGGGCTGCTGAACAGCTCGTACTGGCGCACCTGGAACGGCTGGCGGAAGGCCTGCAGCAGGCGCTCGGCGAGGGTGTCGGCCTGGCCGGCGAGTTCGCCGGGCAGCAGCAGGATGAACTCGTCGCCGCCGAGGCGGGCGAGCATGGCGCCGGGCGGCGCGCACTGGCGCAGCCGCTCGGCCACTGCGCAGAGCAGCTGGTCGCCGATCTCGTGGCCGAGGGTGTCGTTGATCCGCTTGAAGTGGTCGAGGTCGATGAACAGCAGGGCCTGCGCCTCGCCGCACTGCAGGCCGAGTTCGATGCGCGCCTGCAGCTGGGTGCGGTTGGCCGCGCCGGTCAGGGTGTCGAAGTGGGCCTGGTAGTGCAGGCGGTTCTCGGCGGCCTTGCGGTCGCCGATGTCGCGCGCCAGCAGCAGCTGCAGCGGCTGGCCGCCGCGCTGGAAGGGCGTGCAGGAGGCCTCCAGCGGGAAGCTGCCGGTGCCGCGGCGGGCGGCGAACTCGAGGTTGCGGTTGGGCTGGGCGAGCAGCCGGCTCCAGCCGTCGCCGATCAGCAGCTCGTCGATCCGGCGCCCGCACAGGGTCGCCGGCGGGCAGTCGAACAGCGCCCCGGCGGCCGGGTTGGCCGAGTCGACCCGGCCCTGGGCGTCGAGCACCAGCATGCCCACCGGGGCGGCCTCGATCAGGCTGCGCAGCTGCTGCTCGCTGCCCTGCAGGGCGCGGCGTTCGTCGGCGAGCTGGCCGAGCATGCGATTGAGGTGCCGGGCCAGCTGGCCGGCGCAATCCTCGCCGGGCGCGGCGCGGGCCAGGCTGTCGCCGGCGGCGAAGGCCTCGGCCACCGCGCCGAGGGCGGCCAGACGGCGGCGCA
>NZ_SSTC01000194.1 GCF_004801855.1 Pseudomonas sp. A-1
AGATCCTCGCCGCGCTGCCCGCCGAGCTGCACGACTGCGGCGCCGACGCCCCGGCCGTGCGCGCCTGGCTGGAGCGCCAGCTGGCCGCGCGCCTGCCGGTGCCGGCCGACGAGAACGACCTGCTCGACACGGGCGGCGTGCTGGCGCTGGTCGGCCCCACCGGGGTCGGCAAGACCACCACCACCGCCAAGCTGGCGGCGCGCTACGTGATGCGCCACGGCAGCGGCCAGGTCGCCCTGCTCAGCACCGACAGCTACCGGATCGGCGCCCACGAGCAGCTGCGCATCTACGGCCGCCTGCTCGGCGTCGAGGTCCAGGCGCTGCCCGCCGAGGCGGCGCTGGACGCGGTGCTGGCGCAACTGGCCGACAAGCGCCTGGTGATCATCGACACCATCGGCATGAGTCAGCGCGACCAGCGCCTGATCGGCCAGATCGCCCAGCTCGGCGGCGCCGGCCATGCGGTGCGCCTGATGCTGCTGCTCAATGCCGCCAGCCACGGCGACACCCTCGAGGAAGTGGTCTCCACCTACCAGCGCGCCGCCTGCGCCGCCGGTTCGCGCCTCGACGACTGCATCGTCACCAAGAGCGACGAGGCCGCGCGCCTCGGGCCGGTGCTGGACATCCTGATCCGCCACAACCTGCGCCTGCACTACCTGTCCTGCGGCCAGCAGGTGCCCGAGGACCTGCACCCGGCCGAGGCCGTGGCGCTGGTCCGCCAGGCGCTGGCGGCCAGCCAGGATTCGCCGTTCGTGGCGCCGACCACCCCGGCGGCGGCGCCCGCGCAGCGTCTGGAAGCGCTGTCGCGCGGCCTGCTCGGCCATGGCCGGGCAATGGCCGCGGCGCTCGACGGGCTGCGCCGCGAGGTGGAGGGCTTCGGCCTGCTCGAAGCGGCCTGGCAGCTCGCTGCGCTGCCGCGCAGCCTGCAGGGCGAGCGCCTCGCCGAGCTGCTCGCCGCCTGCCCGGTGGCGGACGCCGGCCTGCTGCTGTGGGGCCGCGCCGGCGCGCTGCCCGGGCAGACCTGGCAGATGCCGCTGTTGACCTTCTCTGCAGCCGGTCGCCTGCAGGCCCGCCCGTGGCTGGCCCACCAGCTGCCGGCCGGCGCCAGCGCACGCCTGGAGTGGGCCGCGCAGCAGTGGCCGCAGGCCGACCACCTGCTGGCCGGCGCCCCCGACGCTGTCACCCTGCGCGCCCTGGCCGCGCAGGGCAGCACCTGGCTGGCCGCCGCCAAGGGCAACAGCCGGGTCGACTATCTGGGCGAGCGCTATGCCCTGCAGACCCTGGCCGAGATCGCCATGCCGCAGGCCGGCCTCAGCTGCCGCCATCGCGGCCACGCCATGCAGCTCGACCTGGCGCTGCTCGACGTCGGTCTCGACGCCGGCCGCGAGCGTGGCCAGCACAGCGGCGCCTGGCCGCTGCAGGCCTGGTTCGGTCAGCTGCACGATCCCGACGGCGCGCGTCCGCCGCTGCAGCGCTTCTGGCTGGCCAGCAGCGCCCAGCCCGGCGAGCAGGGCCTGCGGCAACAGCAGCAGCTGCTGCTGCGCCAGCTGCAGTGCGACGACCTGCCGAGCCTGACCGGCCGCGCCTGGCTCAGCCTGGACAGCCTGTCCGGCAGCCTGCAGGCCGAGCTGCGCCTGTTCCTCGCCGCCGGCCTGGCCGCCACGGCCAGCCACCTGGAGCAGGCCGAGGGCGACTGGGCGATGGACGTGCGCGCCCAGCTGCTCAGCCTCACCGGCGGCCGCCGCCAGCGCAGCACCCAGCAGCAGCTGGATGCCCTGCTGCACCTGCTGGCCGCGCGTGACACGCTGCGCCAGGTGGCCGGCAGCGCCGGCGTGCACGGATGACGGCAGGGGACCAGGCCGCCGGCCTGCGCCGCTGGGCCGAGCAGTTCGGCCGCGCCGAGGCGCCGTCCGCCGCGGCTCCCGC
>NZ_SSTC01000021.1 GCF_004801855.1 Pseudomonas sp. A-1
GCCCTCAGCGGCCAGCCCAGCTACCCCGCCCGCGGCGCCGACAACGCGCCCTGCTGGCCGGTCGGCGTCACCGGCAGCATCACCCACAGCCACGGCTGGGCCGCCGCCCTGGTCGGCGCCCGGAGCGCCTGGCGCGGCCTCGGCCTGGACGCCGAGCGCCTGCTGGGCAGCGACCGCGCCGAGCGCCTGGCCGGCGAGATCCTCACCGCCGACGAACTGGCGCACTTCCGCCGCCTGCCCGAGGCCGAGCGCGGCCTGCACCTGACCCTGTGCTTCTCGCTCAAGGAAAGCCTGTTCAAGGCCCTCTACCCGCTGGTCGGCCGGCGCTTCTGGTTTCACGCCGCCGCGCTGGTCGAGCAGGCCGGCGACGGCCGGGTGCGCCTGCAGCTGCGCGAGGACCTGGACGGCGAATGGCGCCAGGGACGCTGCCTGGATGGCCAGTTCGCCGTCCGCGAAGAGCGCCTGCTGAGCCTGGTGGCAGTCGCCGCCGACTGAGGCGCATCGCACAATCGGGGCATTTTTCCAAGCCTGCCCACATACTAGATATTGTGTTAATTTGCGCGCCCTTCGCCACCCGAGCCGGCCTGCAGGACGGTCCACGGCAGGCGACGAACGGCGCAGAGACAGCACTGCCGCGGCCTGCACCGCAGGGCCTGGAGAAGCGCACAGCAGCCCCACAGCTTATCCACAGCACTATCCACAGCCGCGGTTTGCACCCTCGTAACGAGCGCACTATGCTGTGCCAAAGGCACACGAAGGACACTACATCTAGTGTCCTTCGGCTTTTTCAGGCACCACCAGGCGCCAGCTCTTTGACCCTCGTCACAGCCGCAGTGAGACAAGGCCGCAGCCGCCCGGACGGCCGCTCTGCTAGCCTCACTGCCGCGCGCCGGATCGACGCCCCGAGGGGCGCCGGCAGGCGAAGACGAAACACAAGATGTAGTAGTTGCAACAGCCTGCAGACAGACCGGCGCACCGCTCTGTCGCAGCCGGAACAGAGTCATTAACTGACGCTCGCCCCGTGCCGCCTGCCCGCCTGCCCACCGTGGTGTTGCGGCAGGTCGACCCGCCAAGGCGCACCGCGCGAGCGTCCGGTCCGAAACCCAAACTGCGGAGTCCCCGATGCACACCGACACCACTCGCGAGAACGCCCAGGCCGACGCCGGCCAGGATCTGGCCGCCACCGCTCCCGGCCAGCTGCGCGTGATCAAGCGCAACGGCACCGTCGTGCCCTACACCGACGACAAGATCACCGTTGCCATCACCAAGGCCTTCCTCGCGGTGGAGGGCAGCTCCGCTGCCACCTCGTCGCGCATCCACGACACCGTGGCGCGCCTGACCGAGCAGGTCAGCGCCACCTTCAAGCGCCGCATGCCGTCCGGCGGCACCATCCACATCGAGGAGATCCAGGACCAGGTCGAACTGGCCCTGATGCGCGCCGGCGAGCACAAGGTCGCCCGCGACTACGTGATCTACCGCGAAGCCCGCGCCCAGGAGCGCAAGCGCGCCGCCGCGACCAGCGAAGTGGCCCAGCCGCACCCGAGCATCCGCGTCACCCTGGCCAACGGCGAGAAGACCCCGCTGGATCTGGGCCGCCTGCAGACCATCATCGCCGAGGCCTGCGAAGGCCTGGCCGAGGTCGATGGCGCGCTGATCCAGCGCGAAACCCTGAAGAACCTCTACGACGGCGTGTCCGAGAAGGACGTCAACACCGCCCTGGTGATGACCGCGCGCACCCTGGTCGAGCGCGAGCCGAACTACTCCTTCGTCACCGCCCGCCTGCTGATGGACACCCTGCGCGCCGAAGCCCTCGGCTTCCTCGGCATCGCCGAGCGCGCCACCCACCACGAGATGGCCGACTTCTACGCCAAAGCGCTGGCCGTCTACGTCGACAAGGGCATCGAGTTCGAGCTGCTCGATCCGAAACTGCGCGAATTCGACCTGGCCCGCCTGGGCGCCGCGCTGGATCACGAGCGCGACCAGCAGTTCACCTACCTCGGCCTGCAGACCCTCTACGACCGCTACTTCCTGCACAAGAACGACATCCGCTTCGAGCTGCCGCAGGTGTTCTTCATGCGCGTCGCCATGGGCCTGGCCATCGAGGAGCAGGACCGCGAGGCGCGCGCCATCGAGTTCTACAACCTGCTGTCGTCGTTCGACTACATGGCCTCGACCCCGACCCTGTTCAACGCCGGCACCCTGCGTCCGCAGCTGTCCAGCTGCTACCTGACCACCGTTCCGGACGACCTGTCGGGCATCTACAACGCCATCCACGACAACGCCATGCTGTCGAAATTCGCCGGCGGCCTGGGCAACGACTGGACCCCGGTGCGAGCACTGGGCTCCTACATCAAGGGCACCAACGGCAAGAGCCAGGGCGTCGTACCCTTCCTGAAGGTGGTCAACGACACCGCCGTGGCGGTCAACCAGGGCGGCAAGCGCAAGGGCGCCGTGTGCGCCTACCTGGAAACCTGGCACCTGGACATCGAGGAATTCCTCGAGCTGCGCAAGAACACCGGTGACGACCGTCGCCGCACCCACGACATGAACACCGCGAACTGGATTCCCGACCTGTTCATGAAGCGCGTGTTCGAGGACGGCGACTGGACCCTGTTCTCCCCGTCCGACGTGCCGGACCTGCACGACCTGACCGGCAAGGCCTTCGAGGAGCGCTACGAGTACTACGAGGCCCTGACCCAGTACGGCAAGCTCAAGCTGCACAAGACCATCAAGGCCAAGGACCTGTGGCGCAAGATGCTGTCGATGCTGTTCGAGACCGGCCACCCGTGGCTGACCTTCAAGGACCCGTGCAACCTGCGCAGCCCGCAGCAGCACGTCGGTGTCGTGCACAGCTCCAACCTGTGCACCGAGATCACCCTCAACACCAACGCCGACGAGATCGCGGTGTGCAACCTGGGTTCGATCAACCTGGTCAACCACATCGTCGATGGCAAGCTGGACACCGCCAAGCTGGCGCGCACCGTGAAGACCGCCGTGCGCATGCTCGACAACGTCATCGACATCAACTACTACAGCGTGCCGCAGGCGCAGAACGCCAACTTCAAGCACCGTCCGGTGGGCCTGGGCATCATGGGCTTCCAGGACGCCCTGTACCTGCAGCACATCGCCTACGGTTCCGAAGACGCCATCGCCTTCGCCGACCAGTCGATGGAAGCCATCAGCTACTTCGCCATCCAGGCCTCCTGTGACCTGGCCGACGAGCGCGGCGCCTACTCGACCTTCGACGGCTCGCTGTGGAGCCAGGGCATCCTGCCGATCGACTCGCTGGACATCCTCGCCGAGCAGCGTGGCGCCAAGTACATCGAGGTCGACCGTTCCAGCACCCTGGACTGGGCGCCGATCCGCGCCCGCGTGCAGAAGGGCATGCGCAACTCCAACATCATGGCCATCGCGCCGACCGCGACCATCTCCAACATCGTTGGCGTGTCGCAGTCGATCGAGCCGACCTACCAGAACCTCTACGTGAAGTCGAACCTGTCCGGCGAGTTCACCGTGATCAACCCCTACCTGGTCCACGACCTCAAGGCCCGCGGCCTGTGGGACCCGGTGATGGTCAACGACCTCAAGTACTACGACGGCTCCGTGCAGCAGATCGAGCGCATCCCGGCCGACCTCAAGGCGATGTACGCCACCGCCTTCGAAGTCGAGACCAAGTGGATCGTCGAGGCCGCCAGCCGCCGCCAGAAGTGGATCGACCAGGCCCAGTCGCTGAACCTGTACATCGCCGGCGCCTCGGGCAAGAAGCTCGACGTGACCTACCGCATGGCCTGGTTCCGCGGTCTGAAGACCACCTACTACCTCCGCGCGCTGGCCGCCACCAGCACCGAGAAGTCGACCATCACCACCGGCAAGCTCAACGCCGTGTCTGCTGGAGATACCTCGGCCGCAGGCAATCCGTCGATTTCGCAGACCGAGCCGAAGCCGGCGCCGGTGCCGCAGGCGTGCAGCATCGACAACCCGGATTGCGAAGCCTGCCAGTAAGCCGCACGCCCCTCTCCCGCCGGGAGAGGGGCTACCGAACACCTTCGACCGGCCTGCCCCGGTCCCCCAATCAGGAGCAAGCACCATGCTGAGCTGGGATGAATTCGATACCGAGGAAACCGTAGCCGCCAAGCCGGCCGCTGCCGCCAGCGAGAGCGCTGCGCCGATGACCCTCGACAAGCTGGACAGCGCCGGCGACGCCTTCGCCCACGACGCCCGCGCCGTCACCGCCGACGACTCCGCCGCCGTGGCCCGCGCCAAGGCCGCGCTCAACGAGCTGGACATCCGCGAAGGCCTGGAAGACCTCGAAGGCGCCGCCGCCCGCGTGCGCGTCGACGAGAAGCGCATGATCAACTGCCGCGCCGACCTCAACCAGCTGGTGCCGTTCAAGTACGACTGGGCCTGGCAGAAGTACCTCGACGGCTGCGCCAACCACTGGATGCCGCAAGAGGTCAACATGAACGCGGACATCGCCCTGTGGAAGAGCCAGGACGGCCTCACCGAGGACGAGCGCCGCATCGTCATGCGCAACCTCGGTTTCTTCTCCACCGCCGACTCGCTGGTCGCCAACAACCTGGCCCTGGCCGTGTACCGCCTGATCACCAACCCCGAGTGCCGCCAGTACATCCTGCGCCAGGCCTTCGAGGAAGCGATCCACACCCACGCCTACCAGTACTGCATCGAGTCGCTGGGCATGGACGAGGGCGAGATCTTCAACATGTACCACGAGATCCCGAGCGTCGCGAAGAAGGCGTCCTGGGGCCTCAAGTACACCCGCTCGATCTCCGACCCGCAGTTCAACACCGGCACCGTCGAGACCGACAAGCAGTTCCTCAAGAACCTGATCGCCTACTACTGCGTGCTGGAAGGCATCTTCTTCTACTGCGGCTTCACCCAGATCCTCTCCATGGGCCGCCGCAACAAGATGACCGGCACTGCCGAGCAGTTCCAGTACATCCTGCGCGACGAGTCCATGCACCTGAACTTCGGCATCGACATGATCAACCAGATCAAGATCGAGAACCCGCACCTGTGGGACGCCGAGATGAAGGACGAAGCGACCCAGATGATCCTGCAGGGCACCCAGCTGGAGATCGAATACGCCCGCGACACCATGCCCCGCGGCGTGCTGGGCATGAACGCGGCGATGATGGAGGACTACCTCAAGTTCATCGCCAACCGCCGCCTGACCCAGATCGGCCTGCCGGAACAGTACCCGGGCACCACCAACCCGTTCCCGTGGATGAGCGAGATCATGGACCTGAAGAAGGAGAAGAACTTCTTCGAGACTCGCGTGACCGAGTATCAGACGGGTGGGGCGTTGGCCTGGGATTGATGCACCAACAGAGAGGAGCCTGCGGGCTCCTCTCTGACCCCGTTAGAACGGCCCATTTGCCTGGAGCAGCTAGCTCCTGACCCCCTCCTTCTGAATACTTGTGTGCTCAGCTTCGGCAGTGAGCACAGGGGATAGGTATGTCTATTGGGGGCTTGTTGTAATTGGATCAATAATGGAGCTTCTGTTTTTGGACAGTAAGATTGCAGTTATTGTAGCTGTACTCGTTGGTCTGGTTTCTCTGATATTTGTTGTGCCACTTTCTGTCTGGTGGAGTAATAACCCTGAGAAAGTGGATGCTCCACCGATACAAGAGTTTCATAGCTCAATGGAGGCAAGTGCGACTGTGAAACTAAGGGACTCAAGTGTGGAATTTGAGGCCCGGAGTGAGCTGACTATAAAGCGATAGAATTGATCGCTTGATCGTTCCCACGCTCCCGCGTGGGAACGCCGCCCTCGACGCTCCGCGTCCACCAGAAACCCTACGCACAACCGCAGCCCCGCCCAGCAGGGCGGAACCACTGCCGCAATCAATGCGGAAAACAGCAGCGGCACGAAAACCTCAACCTCTTGGCTGAGCACCCCGCCGCCTTCGTGGATCGGCAGCGGCACTCAGCAAATCCCCCCTCCGAGGCGATTCAGGCCGTTACCTGGCGGCGCGTCTACCATCAACACAAGCCCGCCAGCCACGACCTAAACCTGCGAAGGTACGCCATGAGCCAGAAGATCGACCTGACGATCCAGCACGACTACCTGAATCCCTTTGCCTCGCCAGACAACCCCAGACTGTGCCCCGAACTGGCGGACTACCTGTCGGACAGCGCCTGGTATCACTCCGAACTGGAGCTGCAAATCAGCTGCCCGCAAGACGAGCGCGAGCGCCTGCAGCAGGCCATCGGCAATACCTTTACGGAAAAGAGCGAACAGCTCAAAGGCAATATCAGAGCCCAGCGGCTGGGCGGGGTGGTGCTGGCAGGGCTGGCGATCACCCTGGTGCTGGCGGCCACGGCGCTGGGCGTCGAGGGCACTATCCCCGTGGGGGTAGTCACCGTCACCGCGTGGATGATGATCTGGCGCACCGCGGAGATATTCCTGCTGGATATCCGCAACGGCCGACGGGAGCTGCGCAAGTACCAGCGCATCATCAACGCGCCCAAACACTTCGTCTGAAGCCATGCGCTTGCAGGACTCCGATCGTTACCACGCTCCGCGTGGGAATGCAGCCCTCGACACTCCGCGTTCACCCGCAGCGCCGCATGCTCCAGCGAAGTAGCCTGCACCTCGCTTGGTGGAAAATCGCTGCGCGAGTTTTCCACGGGGTGGCCATCCACCCTACGCCGGGCGCTGCGGCGGCGAAAAGCGCCCCTACCTGGCTTGGAAAGCCTCAGTGCTTCACACAGGCAAACAGCGCATTCCCGGAACTGCCGTCCCAAGGAATCAGCTTCTGGTAATCGTGCTCGAACACATGCACCTCGAAGTACGGCTCCAGCAGCGCCTGCAACTCGTCGAAGTTCACCGCGACCATCGGGTGTTCGTCGTGCCACACCTGGGTCTCGTCCGCCACGCGGCGTTCGATGCGCAGCCGCAACGACTGGCGCTCGCCCGCGCCGGGGTAGTTCCAGCCGGAGCTGAAGCTGAACAGGCCGTCCTCATGCTGGGCGCTGTGGCTCACGCAGGAGGCGTTGTCGATCCGCCGCTTGTCGACCGCGTTGAAGCAGAACAGCCCGTCGCTGGCCAGCGCGCGGTGCGCGGTGGCGATGCAGGCCTGCAGGCGGTCGAGGCCGCCGCTGTAGTGGATCGAGTAGAGGAAGCAGGTGATCAGGTCCTGCGGCTCGTCCGCGGTGAAGGCGCACATGTCCTGGCGGGAGAACTGCGCCTCCGGGCAGCGCAGGGCGGCACGATCGAGCATCGGCTGGTTGATGTCGAGGCCGCTGCTGGCGTAGCCGGCGTCGATGAAGTGGCGGACATGCGGTCCGGTGCCGCAGGCCAGGTCGAGATGCCGGCGCCCGCCATTGCCGAACAGCTGCTGCAGCCGGTGCACGCAGTGGCTCTGCGCCGGGTAGTCGATATCGGCGCACATCAGGTCGTAATAACCGGACAGGTCGTTGTAGAGGGTATTGCCGGCCATGATGGTCTGCTGTTCCAGGCGGAGCGTGGGGGCGCGCATCATAGCCCAAGCCGGGGATGGGGGCATGAAAAGCACGCCCGGCGGCGGGGCGCTCGGTCGGCGCCGCCCGGTGGAGGATCGCTGCGCGAGTCCTCCACCCTACGAGAGACGGCTATCCGTTCAGACGCAGTTGCCGGCGCAGCCGCCGCGGGCGCAGGCCGGGGGCTCGGGGTTCTTCAGGGCGCGGCTGCTGACCACGCCGGAGGCGCCGAGCAGCTTGGTCACCGGGGCGTCGTCGGGGATCGAGGCATCTTCCGCCAGGCTGCAGGCGGCGCGCAGTTCGCCCCAGGTCTTCGGGCTCAGGGCCATCGGGTGCTGGACTTCGTACACCTGGCCGTTGGCTTCGCAGCGGTAGTCGTAGGTCGGCATGGGGAATCCTCTCGCGGTGGTTGCGGGTGGCGATACTCTACCCGTTCCTATCGCCACGGAAAGAGGCCACGCGGCAGCGCGGCATGGCGCAGTTCGCAGGTTGCGCCATGGAACCCCGGCACACCGGGCCGGTCAGTCTGTTACCGTGATGCGGCTCACCCGCAACGCCCCAGCGCAAGGAACTTGCCCATGATCGTTCGCCCCCCTGCCCTGTTCGCCCTCGCCATCGGCCTGCCGCTGGCGGCCTGCGCCGCTACGCCCGAGGCGCTCAAGCCGTTCCCGGCCGCCGCCGCGGGTTACCAGCGCCACGTGATCGACCTGCCGGCCCAGCCGGACGAGGCCGACCACAGGGTGGAGCTGATCGCCGGCAAGACCATGGATGTGGACTGCAACCAGCGCCGCCTGGGCGGCCAGTGGCAGGAGAAGACCGTGGAGGACTGGGGCTACGGCTACTACGAGCTGGAGAAGGTCGGCCCGGCGTTCGGCACCCTGATGGCCTGCCCGGACGACAGCCGCAAGCAGGCCTTCGTGCCGGTCGGCGGCGAGCCGATGCTGGTGCGCTACAACAGCAGGCTGCCGCTGGTGATCTACGCCCCCGCCGACGTGGAGGTGCGCTACCGCATCTGGTCGGCCGGGAAGGACAGCAGGCCTGCGTTGCAGCAGTAGAGGGAATCCCCCCTAACCCCCCTTTTGCAAAGGGGGGGATGGCTCGGTGGTGTGCTGGAGAATGGCGTTCTGTGCCTGAACACCTGTAGCTCCACCGACCGACTCCCTCTCTGCCAATACAGGGATGGCTCGGCGGTGTGCTGGAGAATGGCGTTCTGTGCCTGAACATCAGGAGTCGCACCGCCCCACTCCCCCCTTTGTAAAAGAGGGGCCGGGGGGGATTCCGCCGCTGCGGGTGACGCCCCCCCGACCATCAGACCTGGCACCGCCCCACTCCCCCCTTTGCAAAAGGGGGGGCCGGGGGGAATTCCACCGCTGCGGGTGACGCCCCCGACCATCAGACCTCGCACCATCCCACTCCCCCCTTTGCAAAAGGGGGGCCGGGGGGGATTCCACCGCTGCGGGTGACGCCCCCGACCATCAGACCTGGCACCGCCCCACTCCCCCCTTTGCAAAAGGGGGGGGGGCCGAGGGGGATTCCGCCGCTGCGGGTGACGCCCCCGACCATCAGACCTCGCACCGCCCCACTCCCCCCTTTGCAAAAGGGGGGGCCGGGGGGATTCCGCCGCTGCGGGTGACGCCCCCGACCATCAGACCTCGCACCGTCCCACTCCCCCCTTTGCAAAAGGGGGGCCGGGGGGGATTCCCAGCACCTCCCGAATCACCTCCAGCACCCCCGCCAGCTCCCGCAGCACCTGCCGGTTGTCGAAGCGGATCACCCGCAGCCCCAGCGCCTCCAGCGTTCGGGTGCGCTGGCGGTCGTATTCGATGGCCTCCGGCGCATGGTGCTGGGAACCGTCCAGCTCGATGACCAGTTGCGCCGCGGCACAGTAGAAATCGACGATGTAGCCAGCCAGCGGTTTCTGCCGGTAGAACTGCAGGCCGCCCAGCTGCTTGCGGCGCAGGCAGGCCCACAGGCACCGCTCGGCGTCGGTCATGTCGTTGCGCAGCTGGCGCGAAAGCGGTTTCAGACGACGATCATAGGGCAGCATGATGGGACGCCTCCTTGCGTGCCTGCCGTGGGGCGCTCGGCGCCTTGTCAGCCCTGCCTCAGCGCCACCAGCGCGAAGCCGCAGACGATGCCGGCCAGGGCGATCAGCCAGCCGATCCGGTAGCCACGGTTCTTGTTCGCCTGGCGAACGGGGTCCACGGGTTTCTTCTTTCTCACAAGTCCACCTGTCTCTCGATCGAATCAAGGCGCCCGGCCGGCAGCCGGCCCGCGCAAGGCCGTCTTTGTAGGGGCCGCGGGCGCGCTTGTCCAGCCTGACGCGCCGGGCTGCATTATGATTGCCCGCCCCACTCTGCACAGGAACGCGCTCATGGCCAGATGGCTGGTGAAAACCGAACCCTCCGAATGCGGCATCGACGACTTCGCCCGCGCGCCGCAGACGCCGATCCGCTGGGACGGGGTGCGCAACTACCAGGCGCGCAACTTCCTCCGGGCCATGGCCGAGGGCGACGAGGTGTTCGTCTACCACGCGAGCTGCAAGGACATCGGCATCGCCGGCGTGGTGCGGGTGGCGCGCACGGCCTACGTCGACCCGACCCAGTTCGATCCGCAGTCGCCCTACTTCGACGCCAAAAGCACGCCGGACAAGCCGCGCTGGGATGCGGTGGACATGGTGTTCGGGCGCAAGCTGGCGCGGCTGATCTCCCTCGACCGCCTCAAGGCCCTGCCCGGCCTGGAGAACCTGCCGCTGGTGCAGCGCGGCAGCCGGCTGTCGGTGATGCCGGTCGGCGAGGAGGAGTGGCGGATCATTCTGGGCGAGTGGCAGTAGGCGGGACGGCCCCGCCTGACAGGGACGCGGCAGGATCAGGAAGGCAGACAGCACAAGGGGGAGCCCATGGGCTCCCCCTTCGAATCGGTCATGCTTTGTTCTTGTTGTGCTGACGGGCTTGTTGTTGTTTTTGGCAACCCGCCCGGCCGGAGGCCGGTGGTAGTCCCAAGTCGGGACCGCAAGAACAAACGTATTCCTTTGGACGCTGATGTTGCCGCTACCCTTGCGGGTCCTACCGGTGCTGGCCGCTGCCTCGGGGCAGTTTTATCGTTCTCGGTCTGGTCGGGGGGAGATCCCTGACGGGCAACTCCTCTCCAAAAGAATCTGTTTGCTGCGCCTCCACCCTGTTGTTCTTGTTGTTATGGAGTCGTTACGTCTTGTTTTTGTTGTGTTGGTTCAGCGTTGTTGTTTTTGTTGTGCCAGAGATAAAGCAGGTGCCGTGCCAACTTTTGAAATCCCTTTAAAATCAATGACTTATCCATTTCAGGCGCACCCGCGGGGCTGCCGGTGACGGCCAATCGGTTACCCGCCGACCCAGGCGGCGTTACGCCGGCACCGGTGCGGTAACACCCGCGCCCCCACCCTCCCCAGCCGCGTCCGTGGCCGGCTCGCTACATCAGCGCGTCGATCAGCACCGCGTTGGTATAGATCAGGCTGCCGTCGCTGGCGCGATGGCCGACCAGGTGGAACTGGCCGCGCTGGTCCTCCTTGCGCAGGTAGACGCGCAGCTGGCAGTCGGACAGCGGCCCGCATTCCGGTGGGGTGACCAGCTCCAGGGTGGCGAGGTCGACGTCCAGCAGCTCCTCGGCTGCACCGCTGCGCTGCAGGCGCTCTTCGGCCTGCTCGAGCTTCACGCGCTGGTCGCCGCCGATGTAGAAGTGGATCAGCCCCATGGGCACGGATTTCTCGGCGGGACTGGGCTTGCACCAGCTCTCGATCTCGAAACTGCTCATCGCGGTTCCTCCCCTGTGGTGTGGAAGTCCGCCCTTGAGCATAGCCAAGCGGACGGCATTCTCCCGTCCGCTCGACGGCGCGTCGCTCAGGGCGCGCCGAACAGCGCGGTCCAGTAGATTCCCGCATCGCTCTTCGGGTCGATCGCGTAGGCCGCGCCCAGCTCGCGGTACTGCGGGTTCATCAGGGTGGCGCAGTGGCCGGGGCTGGCCAGCCAGCCGTCGACCACCTTGCGCGCGCTGTCCTGCGCGGCGGCGATGTTCTCGCCGATCAGCCCGCCGCCGTAGCCGGCCAGCTCGGCACGGTCGCTCGGGGTGCGGCCGTCGCGGTCGCGGTGGGCGAAGAAGTTGCCGTTGGCCATGGCCCGGCTGTGGGTTTCCGCCACGCTGCCCAGGGTGGCGTTCCAGGCCAGCGGCGCCGCCGCGGCGAAGGTCTGGCCGCCGCACTGGCGGGCCTGGGCGCGGGCGGCGTTGATGCCGTCGAGCAGCTTCTGCCCTTCCGCCTGCCAGTCGCCCATGCGCCCGGCCAGCAGCGGCCGCGCCAGCACGATGCGCCAGTCGCGGCCCGCGCGGCTGACGCCGATATCGACGAACTGCGGGTCCAGCAGCACCTGACAGTAGCTGGCCTGCAGCGCCGTCATGACCGCCTGGGCGTCGCGCGGCCCGGACAGGCTGATGGCCTGGGCGGTCACCATCTGGTAGTCGGTGCGGGTCAGCGCCTGCTGCAGGTCGCCCACGGCGCCGGCCGGCAGGATCAGGCGCGGATCGGCCACCAGCGGCGGCAGCTCCTCGGACACCTGGTTGGCACAGCGCTGCACCTGGCCGCGGTAGGCGTTGATCGACTCGAGCAACTGCGACTCTTCGCTCGCCCCGGCAGCGGCGGCGAACAGCACTCCCAGCGGCACCGCGGCAAGCCGCAGCACGGACGAAGCAATGGGCATGGAAACCTCCTTGGTCGGACTGCCGCCATGATGCGCGATTGCGGCCCCGTTGCGCACGCCCGCCCGGGAAGGCGGCTGGCCGGGGCGCGCAGGGCGCGGCAGCTGTGCGCCTGCCGGCGGCGCGGCTATGATCGGACTCATGAGCACTCCGCCGCCACTCCGCCAGCCCTGCCCGCCCGGTGTCTGCATCTGCAGGCACCGCGAGCTGCTGGACGATCCGCACGGCGACCTGCGCATCCTGCTGCTGACCCGCCACGAGGAAAGGCGCCTGCTGGAGCGGCTGGAGAACATCCGGGAGCTGGCCGAGCTGGAGCGCCTGCAGCGGCGCATGTACGAGCAGCTGGGCATCCGCCTGACCGTCGCGCCCGGCCACAACGAGGTGCGCAGCATGCGCGGCATCACCATCCGCCTCGCCGAGCAGGCGGGGCTGTGCCGCAGGACCCGCCGCGCCATTCCGGCGGCGATCCGCCGCGCCCTGGAGGCGCGCCCGGAAATCGCCTTCCGCCTGCTCGACTCCTTCGACCTGCTGGGTGACGCCTGACCGCCGCCGCCCCGGCCATCACGCCAGCGATCCAAACGCGTCCCGGGCCGCTACAATGCACGGCTTGTTTCGTTGCGCTCGCGAGCCCGCCCCATGTCTCTGCCCAAACACCACCTGGAACTGCTCAGCCCCGCGCGGGATGTCACCATCGCCCGGGAGGCCATCCTGCACGGCGCCGACGCCGTGTACATCGGCGGCCCCAGTTTCGGTGCGCGGCACAATGCCGAGAACAGCGTGGCGGATATCGCCGAGCTGGTGAAGTTCGCCCACCTGTTCCATGCGCGGGTGTTCGTCACCCTCAATACCATCCTCCACGATGACGAGCTGGAACCGGCGCGCACGCTGATCCACCAGTTGTACGACGCCGGCGTCGACGCGCTGATCGTGCAGGACATGGGCATCATGGAGCTGGACATCCCGCCGATCGAGATCCACGCCAGCACGCAGACCGACATCCGCAGCCTGGAGAAGGCCAAGTTCCTCGCCGACGCCGGCTTCTCCCAGCTGGTGCTGGCCCGCGAGCTGAACCTGCAGGAAATCCGCCAGATCAGCGACAGCGTCGACGCCACCGTGGAGTTCTTCATCCACGGCGCGCTGTGCGTGGCCTTCTCCGGGCAGTGCTACATCTCCCACGCGCAGACCGGACGCAGCGCCAACCGCGGCGACTGCTCGCAGGCCTGCCGCCTGCCCTACACCCTCAAGGACGAGAGCGGCGCGGTGGTGGCCTACGAGAAGCATCTGCTGTCGATGAAGGACAACAACCAGAGCGCCAACCTGCGCGCGCTGATCGACGCCGGCGTGCGCTCGTTCAAGATCGAGGGGCGCTACAAGGACGTCAGCTACGTCAAGAACATCACCGCCTACTACCGCCAGCGCCTCGACGAGATCCTCGAGGAACGCCCGGAACTGGCCCGCGCGTCCAGCGGCCGCACCGAGCACTTCTTCGTCCCCGACCCCGAGCGCACCTTCCACCGCGGCAGTACCGACTACTTCGTCAACGACCGCCTGGCCGACATCGGCGCCTTCGACTCGCCGAAGTTCACCGGCCTGCCGGTCGGCGAGGTGCTCAAGGTCGGCAAGCGCGACCTGATCGCCAGCACCAGCGACCCGCTGTCCAACGGCGACGGCCTCAACGTGCTGGTCAAGCGCGAGGTGGTGGGCTTCCGCGCCAGCGTGGTCGAGCTGCTCAGGCAGTTCGAGGAGAACGGCGAGCCGCGCTGGCAGTACCGCGTCGAGCCCAACGAGATGCCGGAAGAACTCAAGCGCCTGCGCCCGAACCATCCGCTCAACCGCAACCTCGACCACAACTGGCAGCAGGCGCTGCTGAAGACCTCCGCCGAACGGCGCGTCGGCGTCAGCTGGCAGGCCACGCTGAGTGCCGGGCGCGTCACCCTGACCGCCGCCAGCGAGGAAGGCGTGAGCGCCTCGGCCAGCCTCGACGGCGCCTTCGGCGCAGCCAACAAGCCGGAGCAGGCGCTGGAGCAGCTGCGCGACCTGCTCGGCCAGCTGGGCACCACCATCTACCACGCCGATGCCGTGGAGATCGACGCGCCGCAGATGCCGTTCGTGCCCAACTCGCAGCTCAAGGCGCTGCGCCGCGAGGTGATCGAGGCGCTGACCGCCGCGCGCATCGCCGCCCACCGCAAGGGCTTCCGCAAGCCGGTCAGCGTGCCGCCGCCGGTCTACCCGGAGTCGCACCTGAGCTTCCTCGCCAACGTCTACAACGAGAAGGCGCGCGCCTTCTACCAGCGCTTCGGCGTGCAGCTGATCGACGCGGCCTACGAGGCCCACGAGGAGACCGGCGAGGTGCCGGTGATGATCACCAAGCACTGCCTGCGCTTCTCCTTCAACCTGTGCCCCAAGCAGGCCAAGGGCTACACCGGCGTGCGCAACAAGGTCGCGCCCATGCAGCTGGTGCACGGCGACGAGGTGCTGACCCTGAAGTTCGACTGCAAGCCGTGCGAGATGCACGTGATCGGCAAGATCAAGGGCCACATCCTCAACCTGCCGCAGCCGGGCAGCCAGGCGAGCATCGTCGCCGAGATCAGCCCCGAGGACCTGCTGAAGACCATCAGGCGGCAGCCGCTGCACTGACCCCGGCAACGACCCGCGCCGCTATCGGCGTGGGGCATGACGAACGGTGGGCAAGCCTGGCTTGTCCACCGTTCGTCGTTTCTGGCCCGCGATCTGGCGCCGCGGGACTGCTGGCCGCGCCGGCTACCCGGCAGCCGGCGCATCCGCGCACTAGACTTGAGACGTCACTCCCCGGAGATCGCCGTCATGAGCAAGAGTCACGAAACCCACAAGGAAGGCCGCAAGAAGCCGCAGAAGAGCGCCCAGGAAAAACGCCAGGCCAAGCGCGTCAAGAAGTCCGGCGGCACCCTGCTGGGCAGCCACGCGGCGCCCTGAGCCATGCCATGCCCCGGCGTCGCACGCCGGGGCCGCTTGCATGCGCGCCGCGATCCGGTAGGCTGGACGGCCAATCACTGGAGGAATCCCCATGGCCCGAGCCACTGCCCGTCACATCCTGGTTTCCAGCGAAGCCAAGTGCCTTGAACTGAAAGCCGCCATCGAAGCCGGCGCCGACTTCGCCCAGGTCGCCCGCGACAACTCCACCTGCCCGTCCGGCCGCGACGGCGGCAACCTCGGCTCGTTCGGCCGCGGCCAGATGGTCAAGGAGTTCGACAGCGTGGTGTTCAGCGCACCGCTCAACGTCGTGCAGGGTCCGGTGAAGACCCAGTTCGGCTACCACCTGCTGGAAGTCACCAGCCGCCAGGACTGATCCCGGCGCACAAGCAAAAGGGGCTGCCCGATGGCAGCCCCTTTTGCATTGTCCGGCGTAAATCAGGCCGTACCGTCGCCCTGCAGCTGCCGGGCGATGCGTTGCGCCAGCGCGGCGAGGCGTTCCTCGGCCTCGCGCTGCTCCGCCTCCTGTCTGAGCAGCGGCACGCACAGGTTCAGCGCCGTGAGCACCAGCAGCTCGTGGCTGCCGGCGCGCGGGAAGCGCTGCTGGTTCTGGTCGAGCTGCTCCTGCAGCCTGGCCGCAGCCTGCTCGAGGATCGCCTCCTCGCCGGCCGGCGCCCTGACCGGGTAGCCGATCCCGAGGATCTTCAGGACACGGACGCCACTCTCGCTCATGCGGCGCTACTGGCACCGGCGCGCTGGATCAGCGCCTGCAGGCGGGCCAGGGTGGCGGCCTGCTGCTCTTCCTGCTCCAGCGCGGCCATCTGCAGGTTCTCGTTTTCTTCGCGGGCCTGGCGCAGCTGCTGCTCGAGCTGCTGGCAGCTGGCGCTCAGGGTCTGGTTCTGTTGCAGCAGATCGGCCACAAGGCCTTCGAGTTGCGCAAGGGTGGTTTCAAGCATGGGAACGCTCCGAGGGCTCGTGAATGGCGGCAGAGGATAGTTAAAAGCCCCGCCCCCCACAACCGCCGGACGCTGTGCGACAGGTGCCGGCGAGCGCCCGAGCCGCTAGAATCGGCCACTCCCCGTTCCCGGGCCGGCCCGGGGACCCAACCCTCGCAGCGAGAGAACCGACATGGGCGCCCAGTGGAAAGCCAAACCGAAAGAAGCCGCCGCCAACGCCAGGGGCAAGATCTTCGGCAAGCTGGTGAAGGAAATCATGATTGCCGCGCGCAACGGCGCCGACCCGGACATGAACCCCAAGCTGCGCCTGGCCGTGTATCAGGCCAAGAAGGCGTCGATGCCCAAGGACACCCTGGAGCGCGCGATCAAGAAGGGCGCCGGCCTGTCCGGCGAGGTGGTCAACTACGAGCGCACCGTCTATGAAGGCTTCGCCCCGCACCGCGTGCCGGTGATCGTCGAGTGCCTGACCGACAACCTCAACCGCACCGTGGCGGAAATCCGCGTGCTGTTCCGCAAGGGCCAGCTGGGCACCACCGGTTCGGTGAGCTGGGACTTCGACTACCTGGGCATGATCGAGGCGACCCCGGAAGGCGACGCCGACCCGGAGCTGGCCGCCATCGAGGCCGGCGCCCAGGACTTCGAGGCGGCCGAGGAAGGCGCCACCCTGTTCTACACCGAACCGACCGACCTCGACGCGGTGTGCAAGGCGCTGCCGGAGTTCGGTTTCACCGTGCAGTCGGCCAACCTCGGCTACAAGGCGAAGAACCCGGTGAGCCTGTCCGGCGCCGAGCTGGAGGAAGTCGAGGCCTTCCTCGAGGCGCTCGACAACCACGACGACGTGCAGAACGTCTACGTCGGCCTCAACGCCGAGTGACGCCCTGCCAGCAGTGTACCGCCGCCCGGCGGTGCACTCCGTCGCCATGACCGAACTGCAGTTCGCGCCGCTGGCGCCGCCGCTCAAGCCGCTGCTGGACAAGTTCTACCGCGCCCATCGCTCGTCGATGCGCGCCCCCAACGGCGCCCGGGTATGGGTGGCGCGCCGCCAGGAAATCCTCGCCGCGCTGTGCCTGACCGCCGTCGACGACGGGCACTGGCTGACCGGACTGCTGGTGGCGCCGGGCGAGCGCCGCCATGGCCTGGCCAGCCGGCTGGTCGAGCAGGCACTGGCGCGCACCCCGGGGCCGGTGTGGCTGTTCTGCCACCCGGATCTGGTCGGCTTCTACCAACGCCTGGACTTCGCACCGGCAACCCGGCTGCCAGCGGCTCTGGCCGAGCGCCTGGCGCGCTACCAGCGCAGCAAGGCGCTGGTGGCCCTGGCGTCCCCCGACGCGAGGATCTGACCGGGAAAAGGCACGCGACGGGCGGAGTCCGGCTCAGTACCTGCCCATCTCGATGCTCTGCTCGCCAAGCAGGCGCGACTCCTCGCCGGCCGCCCTGGCCTTGTACACGGCCTTCACAGTGGCGTAATAGCTGTGTCCGCGCCCGCCCGAACAGGGCGGCAGGTAGGCGCCACCCTTGCCACGCAGCCAGCCCTGGTGCTTCTGCTCGACGAACATGCCGGCCGGCAGGTCGAGGCTTTCCCCGGCGACCGAGGGGATGGTCGCACTGGCCTGCCCCGGAGACAGCCACAAGCCCAGCTTGCCGTGGCCACCGTGATCCATCAGGAAATAACTGCGGTCGCTGAACTCGACGATCAGCGCATTGGCGCCGGCCGGAATGTTGCCGACCCGCAACAGCGGAGTCGAACCGTGGCCACCAGCCCACAGGCAGCGCTGTCCGGCTGGGACCGTCTGACCATCCCACAGCGGGTCAACCAAGGCCACCTGCAACCTGGCCGGACGTTCCACTGGCGCATAGCCCGACGACGCGCAACCGCCCAGCAGGCTCAGGCCAGCCAGCACCAGCAGGATCGACTTCTTCATTGGCATTCCTCGCATGCTCGCCCCGGACAGCTGACAGCCGGACCACCGCAGCGGGGCAGCCAAGGCAGCAGCGGACCGACTGTTTTTACCACTTGGGGCAAGGTCTCTGCAGCTGGCGCCAGGGGGGATCGGCGCCGTGCACGATCGAGGGCGTCATGCGCAAGGATTGCATACGGGTTTCCCGCGCCGCAGCACGGGAAACCTCAGGCAGGGAACGCCGGCAGGATCAGACGAAATCCTCGTCGTCGCCACCACCGAAGAAGTCGCCACCGAAGAAACCGCCATCGGCTTCTTCCGCGGCCGGGGCTTCTTCCGCCACCTGCGGCTGCTCGGCCGGCGCCGCCTCGGCCACCTTCTCCGCCTCGTCGCCCTGGAACATGTCCATCAGCATGTTGCCCAGCACCATGCCGCCGGCCACGCCGGCCGCGGTCTGCAGGGCGCCGGACATGAAGCCGCCACCCTGCGCCGGCATGCCGCGCTGGCCGAAGGCGGACTGCTGGGCAAAGCCCGGCTGCTGGCCGAAACGGCTGGCACCGGCCGGCTCGTGCCAGCCGGAGCGCGCCGGCTGGGCGCTGACCGGGGCACTGGCCGCCGGCTGCTGCGGCTGGGAGCGACCGCCGAACAGGCCGGAGAGGAAACCGCCGCTGCTCTGCTGCGGCTGGCTCTGGACCTGCCTGAGGCTCTCGACCTGTGCCTCCAGCTCCTTGACGCGAGCGTCGAGCTGCTGGATGGCGTTCTCCTGCACGATGATCGCCTGCGCCATGTAATAGGGTGCCGCCGGCTGGCGGGCGATGTGCTCGTTGATCAGCGCCTCGGCCTGGGCTTCGCGCGGGGCGGATTGCCCCTCCACGGTACGCAGGCGGGTGAACAGACCGTCGATCAGGTTCTTCTCTTCAGCGTGCATGCTTGTCTCTTCAGTGGTTGCAGCAAGATAGGCGCATCTTCTGAATCGCCCCGGACGATGTCAAAAGCGAGCTATTGCAAGAGTTTTCCTCACCGCCGCCACTGCGTTGCCGGCGACGCCTGCATGACCAGAGGTCATGCGCGAGGCGAGCCGCCGCGGCCGGCCAGGCGGGGCTCGGATCGGCGCCATCTGCCACACGGTTTACCGCCGCGGGAGCAAAACCTTATATAATCCACGGCCTTTCACTGTCCGAACATGAGGATCATTCATGAGCACTCTGCCGCCCTGCCCCAAATGCAGCTCCGAATACACCTACGAGGACGGTCCGTCGCTGATCTGCCCGGAGTGCGGCCACGAGTGGTCCGCGCTGGCCGGCGGCGAAGCCCAGGCCGAGGGCGAGAAGGTGATCCGCGACTCGGTGGGCAACGTCCTCGCCGACGGCGACACCGTCACCGTGATCAAGGACCTCAAGGTCAAGGGCTCCTCGCTGGTGGTCAAGGTCGGCACCAAGGTCAAGGGCATCCGCCTGTGCGACGGCGACCACGACATCGACTGCAAGATCGACGGCATCGGCGCCATGAAGCTTAAGTCCGAGTTCGTCAAGAAGGTCTGACCCCTGCGGTTTCCCGCGCTCCGGCGCGGGCCTCCCGCCCCGGCCACAGGGGCTGGCATGGGCGAGATGCGCAGGCACCGTGGTCCGGCGCCCATCGTGGATGCCGGCCTGCGGTTCCGAGGCGTGCCCTGCCGGCGCGCGCGGATGTCGTGGTCTATGCTCCCTGCGCCCCTTCCCCACAGCAGGAGAGCACCGCCATGGGTCTGTTCAGCACGATTCTGGAAAAGCTCGGCCTTGGCGCCAAGGCGCAGGCCGCACCGGCACCGCCAGGCGCACCGGCAGGCGGAACCGCCCCCGGTCCGGTAGCCGAAGGCGGCGCGACGCCGGCCATGCCGCTGGTCGATGTGGTGGCCCGACTGGAAGGTCTGGCCGCCGCCCATCCGGAAAGGCTCGACTGGAAGGTCTCCATCGTCGACCTGCTCAAGCTGCTCGGCCTCGACAGCAGCCTGGCCGCGCGCAAGGAACTGGCCAGCGAACTGGGCTGCCCGGCGGACAAGATGGGCGACTCGGCGCAGATGAACATGTGGCTGCACAAGACCGTGCTGCAGAAGCTGGCCGCCAACGGCGGCAACGTGCCGAAGGAACTGCTGGACTGAAGCACCGTGCGTCGACCTGCCGCCGCACGGCGGCGGGCGACCGCAGCGGAGGGCACGGCAGACGCATCACGACCGGGTATAATGCGTGCCGCACCGAGGTCTGGCCGACCAGAGCCTCCCCAACGCCGAACCGGATACACCATGTCGAAGACCAACACCCCCGACACCCATGCACCCTGCGAAGCCCAGCCGACCGGCACCGAAGCCGGCCAGAGCGGCGGCATCCCCGCCTTCCGCTTCCCCTTCTCGCCGGAAACCTACGCTCCGAAGCAGGACGACGGTCAGCCCTGGCACCAGCGCAACAACAAGTGCAACCACGACAAACGCCCGGGCATGGCCCCGCGCGGTACGCGGCGGTCGATGGGAAAGCGCTAACCACAAGAAGTACCGACTGCCCTGATAAAGATCAACTCCAAGAGTGCCTTCCTAACGCGGCCTTGAGCAATTCGTTCGCAAATCCTGTGCTTCAATCGGGGAGCAAAGCCAATCAGCTGCACGGTGGCGCGGACTACTGCCTGTTTCAATCCGCGCAGCCGCGTGGGGCGCGACACGGTGCAGCCGCTGCCGCATTGGCCGTCAATCGTTTCAATCCACGCGCCCGCGTGAGGCGCGACCGGCCAGCAGGCTGATCAGCAGGGCCAGGCCAGCGTTTCAATCCACGCGCCCGCATGAGGCGCGACCTCCATGCCGATGCCCTCGAGCAGCGGGCCGAGGTCGTTTCAATCCACGCGCCCGCATGAGGCGCGACGCTGGGAGCGCGACCTGGCCGGCAAGATCCAGGCGTTTCAATCCACGCGCCCGCATGAGGCGCGACTGTTGTACCTCCTCGAGACGACGGGGCAGATGCAAGTTTCAATCCACGCGCCCGCATGAGGCGCGACGAAACGCATTCCACGCCGTCCTGACCCCAGGCGCGGTTTCAATCCACGCGCCCGCATGAGGCGCGACAATTGCGCCGGTCCAGTCGGATGCCGTGGTGGTCGTTTCAATCCACGCGCCCGCATGAGGCGCGACGCCCAGCTGCCGGACCCCGCTGCGCCCTTCGACGTGTTTCAATCCACGCGCCCGCATGAGGCGCGACACCAGCGATACGCCGATGCAGATGAGCAGCATGTGTTTCAATCCACGCGCCCGCATGAGGCGCGACCGGTGGACGGCAAGTCGCCCGCCGATGTGCGGGAGTTTCAATCCACGCGCCCGCATGAGGCGCGACGGCCGGCACGTACAGCCCGTTGGGGGCAACCTGCTTGTTTCAATCCACGCGCCCGCATGAGGCGCGACTGCAGGCTCGCGAGCCAGGTCGCCTCGTCTCCGACGTTTCAATCCACGCGCCCGCATGAGGCGCGACTCGGCAGGGTCTCGCCGATCAGGCCGGTGGCGCTGTTTCAATCCACGCGCCCGCATGAGGCGCGACAAGCGGCTGGACGGCTACAAGGTGGCCGGCGTGGTGTTTCAATCCACGCGCCCGCATGAGGCGCGACGCTGGTCGGCGCGCTGGCGGCCGGGGGTGCGGTATGGTTTCAATCCACGCGCCCGCATGAGGCGCGACTGGGGATCATGTACTGACGTCCGTTCGCTGCGTTGTTTCAATCCACGCGCCCGCATGAGGCGCGACCGTGGCCGTGACGCCGAGGCCGCGCTGCGCGTTGGGGTTTCAATCCACGCGCCCGCATGAGGCGCGACAGCAGCAGCGTGGCGTCGTTGGCCAGCGACTCCAGGTAGTTTCAATCCACGCGCCCGCATGAGGCGCGACCGGCCCCTTCCGACATGGGCCAAGGTGTCCGTAGTTTCAATCCACGCGCCCGCATGAGGCGCGACGACCGGGACGTGGCCGCTGAGCACGCGGCATCGGCGTTTCAATCCACGCGCCCGCATGAGGCGCGACGACTGCGCAAGCTTCGCCCGGTCGGCCATGCCGAAGTTTCAATCCACGCGCCCGCATGAGGCGCGACGAGCTGCGCCAGGCCGGCGCCTCCGCCAGTGTGAAGTTTCAATCCACGCGCCCGCATGAGGCGCGACCGCAGAGTACCGGGCGTTCGCCTCGACCCTGTCGTCCGTTTCAATCCACGCGCCCGCATGAGGCGCGACCACGTTCTTATAACTCATTGATTCAATTAAGAAAACCAGCGTGGATTCGCGAACCGCCAAAACACTTCGCGCAATCAAGATCCTTCATCCACAGACCATCGAAAAACATCAATGAATTCAAATTGTTAAATAGCTGCGAACCTGCCGGGGATTCGCCGGTCGCTTGGGGTTCGCAAAGGCTTCAGAGGATCAAGGGACCATTCAGGTCGAGCACCGGCTTTGCCCCGACATGCTCCACGCGGGACTGCCAGTTCCGCCCCAGATAGTAGAAGCGCAGGCTGTCGACTTCCGGATCGATCAGGTCGCACAGGCGCTGTTTGAGAAAGGCCCATTGCGCCGGATCGACTTCGATCTCGAATACCGAGTACTGCGCTCGTTGCCCGTAGTCCAGACAAGCCCGCGCAACCCTTCGCAAACGCCGGGCGCCGTCTCCTTCGGTGCTGACGTCATAGCTCACCAGAACCATCATGCCCGGCACCTCACTTCCACAGAAACGGTGGGTAGGCGTCCAGATCGCCGCGCAGATGGCGCGCCAGCAACTGGGCCTGGATGAACATGAACATCCCCACAGGGGCCTGCTCTTCGAGGAAGGCATGCCGCAACTCTTCCCGCTTGCGCTCCTGATAGGCTGTCAGCACCAGTCGCCGCGCATCGTCTTTCAGCAGCACGGCCCCATTGTCCAGCGTGCGGAAATCGCCGACTGACACTTGCCTGCGGTTGATCAGGGACAACGCCAGGCGGTCAGCCAGCACTGGGCGAAACTCCTCGACCAGATCCAGCGCCAGACTTGGCCGGCCCGGGCGGTCACGGTGCAGGTAGCCGACGGCCGGATCGAGCCCGACGGTTTCCAGCGCCGAGCGGCAGTCGTGGGTCAGCAAGGTATAGAGAAACGACAGCAAGGCGTTCACCGCATCCAGCGGCGGTCTGCGCGTACGTCCGGAAAAGCGGAATGCTGGCCCCGGGATGCGGATCAGGTGATCGAAAACACCGAAGTAGGCCTGCGCCGCCTCGCCCTCGAGACCACGCAGCACATCCGACTCACGCACCGACAACAGTTTCTCGGCAATACGCGCCAGACGCTTGTGCGCGAAGCTCAAGGCGCCGCGTTCCTCCTCGTCCAGCTTGCTGCCATGATCGCGCAAAGCACGCCCGATGACGGCACGCTGGTTGTGCACCTTGCCCACCAGCAGGTTGGCCACGATCGGAGCACAGCGCTGTGGATCGTCGCTGCGCCGATACTGTTCGCGGCGCAGCAGCACGTTGCCGGACACCGGCCCCTCGACGCGCGCCAGGAACTTGCCGTTGGGCGTCAGGTAACTGATGGTGATGCCCTGCTCGGCGCAGTAGCCCAGCAACGGCGGCGAAACCAGAACTCGTCCGATGCACACCAGACTCTCCAGCATATGCACGGGGATGCGCCCGCGTATTTCCCCCTCGATCTCCATGACGATATTGGCGCCGTCCTTGCGCAGCCAGGCGCCTTCCGAGGTGACATAGAGCGTGTTGAGCTGCCGTCGCATGCTTCAATCCTTGATCTGTTGGCGCAACCAGTTATCGACCGCCTCTTTGCGCCCCAGCAGACGCGGCTGGCACAGGTCGATCAGCGAACAGGCATCGCAACGCCGTGGCTGATATTCGGCCAGCGGCGTGCGCCCGCTCTCGATCAGCGTGCGCGTGGCGGCGATGGTAGTCCGCGTCAGCTCGCGCAAGGCCGTATCGAACAGCACCTGGCGCCGCCGTCGGGTCTTGCCGTAGAACAACGCGCCCTCCGGCACCGACTGCCCCAGCATCGCCTCCAGACACAGTGCCTGGGCGCACAGCTGAACCTCGTCGGCACGATGCGCCTTGGGACGTCCGCGCTTGTATTCGACGGGAAAGGCTCGTTCCACACCATCCTCTGTGTGGAACTCCACCACATCGGCAACCCCGACGATGCCTAGCCGCAGCTCCACCAGCGGCATCGCCGTCACCGTGCGAACGCCCCGGCGCCGCTCGCTGCCGGGCTGGTCGGCACGCTCGTGGAGCAGGCGGCCTTCCGCCGTCTGGCGGTTCTCGGCCCAGAGGCGCTCGACATGGATCAGGGCGCACTGCCGCGGGCAGTACAGGTAGTGCTGGAGAGCGGACAGCGGTATCAGATCGTCGTCATCCATGTCCGCACTCCCCGGCTCAGATGTACTCGCGCACACTGACGCCGACCGGCACGGACTCGGCATCCACGCTGATGCGGTAATCGGCAAAACTGCGGGCCGGCGTATCCGCCTCGCCCTCCACCCGCTCGGCCTTGACCAGCTCGAACAGCTTGTGGGCGGGCGCATTGCCCATCGCGCATTCGTGCTTGAACACGATGAGCCGGCGTGCGGCCATTTCGCCGCGAGCCGCCGAGCGATCGTGCTCGAACATGTTGCCGAGCGCACGCCAGAGCAATTCGAGGTCGGCGTCGGAGAAACCGGTGCGCTCGGCCAGCTTGGCGGAGATGAAGCCGTGGGCGCGGTACAGGCCGTAGGGGATGATGTGCTTGCGGCCCATGGTGCGTTCCTTCTCGAGATCCTTCTCGTTGGTGACCGCCATGCGGGTGATCGATACCTCCAGCGGCACGACCGGGTCGACCGAGGTGGCGAAGGCCATCTGGATCGGACCGCGCACCTGTCCGGCATTGATTTCGGTGGTCATCACCGCACCGAAAGCGCGGACATCGAAGAAGTTTCGGCACATCCATGCCGTCAACTCGCGCGCCTTAGCCTCATCCTTGGGCAGTTTCTTCGGCTCCGGCTCGATCTTCAGCGCCTCGTAGGCCTGCTTGTGCTGGTTGTTCAGCACCGACTTTTCCTGCATGTAGATGACATAGCCCGCCTCGGGCTTACCCTCCGCATCGGATTTCTCCAGCGCCACATAGTTGCGGATCTTGCGCTTGAGGCAGACGTCGGTGACCAGCCCCTGGTTGGTCTCCGGATCGAGCCGCGGCAGATTGCCGGCATCCGGGTCGCCATTGGGGTTGCCGTTGGTGACATCGAAGAAATAGACGAACTCGTAACGGTTGGTGATGGCGGTCATTCCTGCTCTCCTTGCGCGGTGGATTCGGCGTGTGCGTCTTCTGCCTTGTCGGCATGGCTGAAGCGGGCCTGGGACTGGTGGTAGTAGCCGATGGCGAAGCGCCCCTGATCCTCCAGGCGCAGGCTGCGCGGGAAATGGCTCTGCAGGCCATCGATGATTTCACCGATATCGCGCTCCAGGTTCACGGCCAGCCCCGGCCTTTCCTTGCGCAGCTTGGCCAGGTGGTTCTGGGTGTTGCGCAGCAGCATCGGGAACACCGTCGCTGGCGTGGCCGATGCCGCGCCGTAGTAGCGGTCGCGGATAGTGGCGTTGACCTGACCGCCCAACGCCGCCCGCTGGGCGCCTTCCAGCACGGCGAACAGGCGCCCCAGGCGATAACCCGGATTGCTGGCTTCCTTGTCGAGACTCATGGGTAGTTCCTCGTTGATTCCCTTGACGCCCAGGCGCAGGTCGCGCGCCAGGACGGCCTTGCACAGCGCAACCCGCACGCCGGAGATGTCCCCGTCGGCGCGCATGCGCATGATCACGTTGTTCAGCAGGCTGCGCGGGTAGCGGCTGCCGGTCAGGATGGCGCGGGTCATTTCACCTGAGATCTTTGCAATTCGCTTGTCCTGCAAAAGGTCATAGATGCTTTTCCCGTCTCGCTCTCCAGCAGGTAACAACTCCAAACACAGTCGCAGTAATTTGGGCTCTATTCGCCATGGCCGCGGCTCGATGGCCAGATCCCGGAAGTGCTCGGCCAGCCGGCGGGCAAAAAAACCGAGACTGCCGGCCTCCCAGAAGCGGATCGACAGCCGCGATGCATTGGGCGCCAACCCCAGCACATACATGCGCGTCCCCTCCTCCAATTGAGGGTCGAGATCGCGCATCGGGCGACCGCTGGCCACGGCATTCAGGACCAGCCGCAACTTCTCGGCTTCGGAGTCGTCGTCGGCCGGCGGATCGAACATGCTCCACAGCAGGTCCTCGGCGGCAGCGGCCTCGCCTGCGGAGTCGGCCTCGGCCCAGAACACCACGCTGGCATCGCCGATCTGCAGGCGCTGGTGGTTGTGCTCGTCACGCCGCAGCAGGTGGTTGAGCACCGTGGTATAGGCGAAGGCTGCCTGTTCGGAAACAGGGGCATTTTCGCCCTGGCTCTTGCCATACGAGGAAAAGGCCTCGAGGTTGAAGGAAACGATCGAGGCACCGGAACTTTGCGCGCCATTCACCCCCTTGATCGCCGGATGCAGACGCGCCAGCGGCTGCTGCGCACCGCTGACCAGACAGATACCTTCGCGACTTTCACCTGCAGCCTGCATATTCGCCCAGATGGCCTGCGCGGCCGGCGATTCGTGTAGATACTGACGCTGCCCGTCCAGACGGAACACCAGGTTACCGTCGAGCATCTCCTCGCGGAACAACGGCGGCTGGAAGCTTTCCGGCGTCCAGTTCGCCAAGAACTGCAAAAACGCTTGCAGCCCGACATCGTCGGCGCTGGCCAGTGCTTTCTGGTGCAGTTCCCGAAAGGCCTGATGCTCAGTTGGACTCAACTTGATGGCCGACTTGCCGGCAGCCTTGTCCTCCTTGCTCAGCTTGGCATCAGCCACGCCCAGCACATAACTGGTCTTGTCCCAGAGAAAGTTGGACTTCACGCCAGAAGTTCGCTTTTCCGGTTGAGGCACACTGAGCAACTTGGGCTGCGGCTTCTTGCCATCCAACTCGCGAATATCCTGCACATCGACCAGCTCACCCTGCGCAGACAGCACCAGCACGAAGCCGATCTTTTCCTGGCTGTAGCCGAACGGAGAAATCTCCGCGCCCTGCGCCAGCAGCCGCTGGTAATAGCCGTTGAGCGCCGCGAGGATCATGCCTTGACCTCCCCGCCAGCAAACGGCGGCACCTCGATCACGCCATCGCGCATGACTGCACGGAAGAAGTGCGGGGTCATCTGGTTGGCGAAGTCGATGTCGTGCAGCATCCAGCCCAGATCCCGCTCGCCGAGCAGATCGGCATGCGGCACCGGCAGGCTGCTGTCCTCTTCGATCAGTTCGAAGCAGGCGGGAAACTCGCGCACGCCCAGGCACGGAGCATGGAAACACTGCCCCTTGCGGGCACGCCGGTTGAAGATGTCCAGGTGCTTGCCTTCCGAGTCGCTGGCATCGGCACGCGGCGTCAGCTCGAAGTGCGCTTCGATCACGTAGGCCACATCGCGCAGTACAGTCGCCGCGCGCTGCTGGCGGTCGTCCTCGATCAGACTGACCAGTCCGTCGGTACGCCCGGCCTTCATCGCCTTGGCGACGCTGACCGCCGACAGCTTGCCGCCGACCTCGTTGCGCCGGATCGACTCGAAGCGGATCGGTTTGAGTACCCGGATGCGATCCACCACCCAGCGGATCGCAGGCTTCCAGTGGATAGCTTCGAGAATGCCCCGCGCCGCCGACGGCGTGACGACGTCGTAGGAGACGCGCTCAACCTTCATCTCCGGCCGGGTGAAACAGGCGCGCTCGCCCCAGACCAACAAGCGAATTCCGTAGGCCATTGGCCCTCCTTTTCCAGATATGCCTGCGTCCCAATCACCAGCACAGCCTTTCGCTGCTGACGAACACCGGATTGTCCCAGTGCAACCCAAAGGACTCGTGATACAGGTCAGAGTTGACCAGTTGCATGAACTGCTCGCCATAGCGCTCGCTGGCGACCGGCTGGATGGCCCCTGCGTTGTACAGGGCGTCGTAGCCCTGGCGGGGCAACTGCACGACATAGGGCTGCAGACGCCGGGCCAAGTCACCGCAGCCCTCGGCAAAGGGCAGCGCCCGCAGGGCATCGCGGGCCTCGTCGTCCCACGGGACGATGACCGGCTGCTGCACGCTGTCGATCATGCGGAACTCGCGCGCCAGCGTCTCGAACGGCAGGCCCTCCAGCCGGCCGCGCTCGATCAGCCCCAGCAGGTCGGCCTTGTCCAGCTCGCGCTCGCCCTTCTGCCAGTACAACTGCAGGAAGTAGCGGGTGATGGCGGCCTGGCCCAGCGGGTCGTCCGGATGCTGGCGCAGCACCTCGCGGGCCGCCTGGGCGAACTGCACAAGCTCCCGCGGTGGCGCCCATTCCTCGTTTTCCGTGGAGAACACCAGCACCTCGCTGGCTTCGGTTGGCCGGCGGCCTTCGCGGTTGCAGCGCCCGGCCGCCTGGGCGATGGAGTCCAGGCCGGCTTCGGCACGTAGCACGGTCGGGAAGTCGACATCCACGCCGGCCTCGATCAGCGAGGTGGCGACCAGCCGACAGGGCAGTCCGTCCCTGAGCCGCTGGCGCACTTCCGCCAGCACCTGGCTGCGGTGCCGGGCGCACATCAACGTCGTCAGGTGGCGCGCGCCCTCTGCCTCGGCGATAGACTCGTATAGCGCACGGGCATGGCGGCGGTTGTTGACGATGCACAGCACCTGTTCGCGCTCGCTCAGGTGCCGTTGCAGCTCGGCGTCGCTCAGCCGCCCGGCCGACTTGACCCGCACCCGCTCCAGCTCGCGGAACAGCCGTTGCGGCTCGGGCGCCAGCTCGCGCACGTTCTGCAGGCCGCCCTTGAAATCCGGCGCCGTCAGGGCCGGCTGGGTCGCCGTGCACAGCACCGGACTGCAGCGGTAGTTCAGCGCCAGCTCATCGATGGCCGCGACGCAGGGGCGCAGCAGCTTGAGCGGCAGGGTCTGCGCCTCATCGAGCACGATCACGCTGCCGGCGATGTTGTGCAGCTTGCGGCAGCGTGACGGGCGGTCGGCGAACAGGCTCTCGAAGAACTGCACCGCGGTGGTGACCACGATGGGGAAGTCCCAGTTCTCCATCGCCAGGCGCAGCTTGTCGCGCGCCTGCAGAGCCTTCGACTGATCGTCGACGAAGGCGCTGTGATGCTCCAGCACCGCCTGCTCGCCCCACTCGCCCAGCGCGCGGCGGAAGACCGCGGCGTTCTGCTCGACGATACTGGTGAAGGGAATCACGTAGATAACCCGGCGCAGGCCGTGGCGAATGGCGTGGTCCAGCGCGAAGGCCAGCGAGGCGAGGGTCTTGCCGCCGCCAGTGGGCACCGTCAGGGTGAACAGTCCGGGGGCGAGTTCGGCCCGGCTGCGCACGCCGGCCAGGATCTCCGCACGCAGGCGGTTGACCGGCGTATCGGCCTCGAAGCCAGCCAGATGCGTATCGAGCGCGGCACGCAGCGTGCGCAGATCGGGATGTCCGGCTGCCCGTCTGGACGCTCGTCCTTCGAGCCGCGCATAGAAAGCCTCGGTATCGAGAAAGTCGGCATCGACCAGGCAGGAAAACAGCATGCGGCCCAGAAAAGCCAGCTGGAAGAAGTGGCGCTCGCGGCGTTGGCGCAAGGCCGGTGGTTTCAGTGTCGACTTTTCAGGCAGCGCGATTTCCGTCTGCCAGTGGTTCAGCAAAGCCGGCAGCTCTATACCTCGCAGACGATCACGCAGTGCCGTGCGCTGCCCGGTCTCGCTGCCGTTGGCCAGTCCGGCATGGTGCCCGGCAATTGCGTAGGCCAGCAGCAGACCCAGGGGGCCGTAACGCTCGACCGCCTGAATGGCGCCATGGGTGGCGTGATCGACCCGCAGCAGGTCGCCGGCAATCCTGCGCTGGAATTCGTCGCTGTACTTGCCGAGGTCATGCAGCAGACCGGCGACTTCGGCCATGGACTCGCCACCGAATGCCGCGGCCTTGTCAGCGGCCAGTTGCCCCACCGCCTGGAGGTGGTCGGAGAGCAACTGCCAGTCACTGCGGTCAGGGGTGGCCGTGGAATGGGCGAAAAACTGCGGCATGGGGAAAATCCTTTTCCAAAAAACGCCTGTAGGTCGCGGAACATAGCACAGCCAACGCTACAGACCGATCAACGAAAACAGGCCCCCTGCTGTGCAGAAGGGCGAGGAGGTGCCGGACCAAACGCTCAGTAGTGATACCGGCACATCACGATCTGCAGCGCATCGCCATCGACCGTGTAGACCAGCCGGTGCTCCTCGCTGATGCGCCGCGACCAGAAGCCGCTGAGGTTGTGCTTGAGGGGTTCCGGCTTGCCGATACCGCTGAACGGATTGCGCTGGGCGTCACGGATCAACAGGTTGATCCGTTTGAGCCCTGCCTTGTCGTTCTGCTGGAACCACAGGTAGTCGTCCCAGGCCTCAGGATGCTCAAGCCTGCTCACTCCTCGTCGATCAGTTGCTGCTCCTGCGCCTTGCCAACCCGCAGGCTGTTGATCGACCCGATCAGCAGCTCGGCATTGGCCGGCGAGCGGAGCAGGTAGGCCGTCTCCTCGAGCGCGCTGTACTCGGCCAGGGACATCATCACCACCGGCTCGCCCTGCTGACGGGTGAGCAGAATGGGGGTACGGTCGTTGTTCACCCGGTCCATGAGCTTCCCCAGATGCCGGCGAGCCTTGGCGTAGCTGATTGTCTGCATCGCGGCCTCCTCCCTACAAACACTCCCCCACCACCCGCGCCAGCCTTTGCACGCGCGGGTCCATCAGCACGTACGGGCCGAGGGTGTTGGTGACGAAGCCGAACGCCAGCTCCCGCTCGGGGTCGGCGAAGCCGATGGAGCCGCCGGCGCCGGGGTGGCCGAAGGCGTGGCGGCCGAGGCCGTAGGTGGCGTTGGGCACCTCGGGCTGCTCGAGCATCAGGCCGAGGCCCAGGCGGGTGTGGGTCAGCAGGGTGCGGTCGTCGCCCAGGCTGTGCTCGCGGGTCATCTCGGCGAGCAGGGCGCTGTCGAGCAGGCTGCCGTCGAGCAGTCCCGCGTAGAAGCCGGCCAGGCTGCGCGCGTTGCCGTGGCCGTTGGCCGCCGGCTGCGCCATGCGCCGCCACTCCGGCTTGTTGGTGCTGGTCATGATCGACGGCGGGTTGGTGAAGGCGCGGGTGGTCATGGCCTGCGGCTCGCGCATCATCGCGTTGAGCACGCGCTGGGCGGCGGCGTCGCCGAGGTTGCCCTTGCCGCGGGAGATGTGGGCGACGCGGTGGAACTCGCTGTCGGGGAGGCCGATGTGGAAGTCGAGGCCCAGCGGCCGCGCGGTGCGCTCGACGATCACCTCGCCGGGATTGCGCCCGGTGGCGCGGCGGATCGGTTCGCCGACCAGCCAGCCGTAGGTGATGGGCGCATAGCCGTGACCGTCGCCCGGCGTCCACCACGGCGCCTCGGCGGCCAGCGCGGCGGTCATCGCCTCCCAGTCGTAGAGGGCTTCCGGCGGCAGCGGCTGGCGGATCGCCGGCAGGCCGGCGCGATGGCTGAGCAGCTGGCGCAGGGTGACGTGCTGCTTGCCGGCGGCGGCGAACTCCGGCCACAGGCGGGCGACCGGCTCGTCCAGCTCCAGCTTGCCCTCGCCGACCAGCTGCAGCGCCGCGACGGCGGTGAAGGCCTTGGTGCAGGAATACAGGTTGAGGATGGTGTCGGTGTGCCAGGGCTCCTGGCCATCCCTGTCGGCCATGCCGGCCCACAGGTCGAGCACCGTCTCACCGCCGATCTGCACGCACAGCGCGGCGCCGCGCTCCTGCGGGTCGTTGAACAGCTCGGCGAAGGCGTCCTTCACCGCCTCGAACTGCAGGTCGAAATAGCCGTGGATGTGCATGGGGACTCCTGTGCCAGGTTTACGGTTGCGCGCGGCCATGGGCATGGATGGTGCGCATGGCGCACCCTACTACGCGCCGCACGGGTGCGCCGCGCGCACCGGCAATATGAACTCAGTCGATCTGTCGGCGGAACGGCGGCAGGGTGTTGAGGATGGCCTTGCCGTAGCGCTGGGTGACCACGCGGCGGTCGAGCAGGGTCACCGTGCCGGTGTCCTGCTCGGTGCGCAGCAGGCGGCCGCAGGCCTGGATCAGGCGCAGCGAGGCGTCGGGCACGGCGATCTCCATGAACGGGTTGCCGCCGCGCGCCTCGATCCACTCCGACAGCGCCGCCTCGACCGGATCGTCCGGCACGGCGAAGGGGATCTTGGCGATCACCACGTGCTCGCACCAGGCGCCGGGCAGGTCGACACCCTCGGCGAAGCTGGCCAGGCCGAACAGCACGCTGGGCTCGCCGTCGTCGACACGCGCCTTGTGCTTGTTGAGGGTCTCCTGCTTGGACAGGTTGCCCTGGATCAGCACGCGCTTGCGCCAGTCGCGCTCGAGCCCGTCGAACACCTCCTGCATCTGCTTGCGCGAGGAGAACAGCACCAGGCTGCCGCGCGCGCCCTCGAGCATGGCCGGCAGCTCGCGGACGATGGCCGCGGTGTGCTCGTCGGCCTTGCGCGGGTCGGCCTGGATGTCAGGGACGTGCAGCAGGCCGGCCTCGGCATAGCGGAACGGGCTGGGCACCACCGCGGTGACAGCGTTCTTCGGCAGGCCGGAGCGCATCCGGAAGCGCTCGAAGCTGCCCAGTGCGGTGAGGGTCGCCGAGGTCACCAGGGCGCCATGGGCGACGTTCCACAGGTGGCGGCGCAGGGTCTCGGCGGCGAGGATCGGGCTGGCGTTGACCTCGATGTCGTGATAGCTGCCGTTCTCCACCAGGGTCAGCCAGCGCGCCGTCGGCGGGCTGTCCTCGGGGTCCTCGCTGGTGAAGGCGGTCCACAGCTCCCAGTTGCTCTGCGCACGCGCCAGCAGGCTGCCGAACAGCGGATACCACTCCTCGGCCTGGTAGTTGCTCACTCCGGCGCTGCCGTCGCCGTCCATCGCCTCCTTGAGGATGTCGCTCATCCGGGTGAACTGGTCGGTGAGGCGGTTGAAGCCCTTCTTCAGCTCGATGCCCATCTCGCGCAGGTGCTCGGGCACCACGCCGCCGGGGAAGCGGTGGCGCGGCCGGTCGCGGCCTTCCATGTCCTCGCCGGGGCGGAAGTCGCCGAGTTCCTCGCAGGCGGCCTGGACGAACTGCTGCTGGGCGCGGATCTCGCGGGCCAGCTCCGGCACGCCCTCGACCAGCCGGCCGAAGTCGCCGGGCAGCGGGTTCTGCGCCAGCAGGCGGGTGAGGTTCTTGGCGATCTGCTCCAGCCACTCGGCGGTGGAGCGCAGGCGGGTGAAGTGGGCGAAGTGGCCGATGGCCTTGTCCGGCAGGTGGTGGCCCTCGTCGAACACGTAGAGGGTGTCGCCGGGCGGCGGCAGGATGGCGCCGCCGCCGAGGGCCAGGTCGGCCAGCACCAGGTCGTGGTTGGTGACGATCACGTCGACCTTGGTCATGCCCTCGCGCGCCTTGTAGAAGGCGCACTGCTGGAAGTTCGGGCAGTGGCGGCCGGTGCACTGGGTGTGGTCGGTGGTCAGCCGCGCCCACTGGGCGTCGTCGATGGCCTCCGGCCAGGCGTCGCGATCGCCGTCCCAGCGGCTGCCGGCCAGGCGCTCGATCATGCTGTTGAACAGCTTCTGGCTGGCCTCGTCGACGTCGATGCGGAAGCCCTCCTCCTCGAACAGCTGGGCGGTGGCGCCCTGGGCGGCGCCTTCCTGCAGCAGCAGGTCGAGCTTGGACAGGCACAGGTAGCGGCCGCGGCCCTTGGCCAGGGCGAAGCTGAAGGACAGACCGCTGTTGCGCGCCAGGTCGGGCAGGTCCTTGAAGACGATCTGTTCCTGCAGGGCGACGGTGGCGGTGGCGATCACCAGGCGCTTGCCGGCGGCCTTGGCGGCGGGAATCGCCGCCAGGGTGTAGGCCACCGTCTTGCCGGTACCGGTGCCGGCCTCGACCGCCACCACCGCCGGCTCGCCGAGACGCTTGCCCTCGTCGTCGACCGCGATGGCGCCGAGGCCCTTGGCCACTTCGGCGATCATCAGGCGCTGGCCGTAGCGCGGCTTGAGGCCCTTGGCCTCGAGGAAACGGGAGTAGGCGCCCTGGATCTGGGACTTGAGTTCGGTGCTGAGCATGGCGGGCGCGCTGGATATGCGTTCAGTGATCGGGACGGGCGCCATGATAGCGCGACCGCCCGGGCACTGCAGGGCGGATCACCCGAAAGGTCGACGCCGGCTCAGGCAGCCTCGACCTTGGCAACCGGCGGGTGCTCCGCCTGGCCCTCCTCCTCGTCCATCGCCACCTCGCGGGTGGCCTGCACCAGTTGCTCGACCACGGCGGCGGCCGGCGGCAGGCGGTCCAGCCAGAAGGCGCCGAACAGCAGCAGCAACAGGCGGTCGCGGGTCGGGCTGGCGCTGGCCTTGAGCCGATCGCGACAGGCGACCAGCTGCAGCAGGTGCAGGGCGAACACGGCGGCGGCGGCCACGTCGATCAGCAGGGCGAAGGGCGCGGCGAAGGGTGCGGCCAGGTTGACCAGCACCGCCAGCCAGAACGGCACGGCCAGCAGGCGGCCCAGGGTCGTCAGCAGTTTCATGGGCATGTCCGGAGGAAACCAGCGCGCACCTTAGCTGCAGGCCGCGGGGCTGCCAAGTACGGGCCGACGCAGCGGACGCGGCGAGGGGCCGCATGTCCCTCGCCTGCGGCCCCTCCGTTCAGCGGTCGATCACGATCTCCACCCGACGGTTCTGCGCACGCCCGTCGTCGCTGGCGTTGTCGACCAGCGGCTGGCTCTCGCCGAAACCGCGGGTGCTCAGCCTGTCGGCCGCCACGCCGCGACTGGCCAGGTAGTTCGCCACGCTGGCGGCGCGCCGCTCGGAAAGCTTCTGGTTGTAGGCGTCGCTGCCGACGCTGTCGGTGTGCCCCTCGACGCGGATCGCCTGCACGTCAGGCGCGGCGAGCCTGTCCAGCAGCCCGTCGAGGGTCGCCATGGCCGCCGGGGTCAGCTTGGCCGAGTCGAAGGCGAACAGCACCTCGCCCTGATCGCTGAGCACGATCACCTCGTCCTGCGGGGCCGGCGGCTCGGCGACCGGGGCGGCGGCGGGATACTCCTTGAGCGGGCAGCCGTTGTGATGCACCGCGGTCCCCTCCGGAGTGTCCGGGCAGCGGTCGCGGCGGTCGAAGACGCCGTCCTTGTCGGCATCGCCGTCCTGGACGTAGCACAGCAGGCCGCCGACGATGGCGCCGGCGGCGGCACCGCCGCCAGCCATGGCCGCGCTTTCGGTGGCGCCCAGGCCGCCGCCGGCAAGGCCGCCGATCAGGCTGCACCAGGGCCAGTTGCGCTGGTTGAGCGGAGCATCGCCGGTACTGGTGGTGGAGGCGCAACCGGCCAGCAGGGTGCTGGCGAGGATCGCGGGCAGAGCGGCTCTTGCAAGTGCGTTTGCCATGATGCAGTTCTCCTTTGCATCGGTCCTTATTGCCGATAGGAGCAAGTAAAGACGCCCCCCGCCGCCACTGCCAGCTGGCACCGCAGCCCCCGACCGGACTACCCTAGCGCCCCCTGTCAGACTGCCGACGATACCGCCGATGTCCCACTCCTCCTGCCCCTGCGGCAGCGGCCTGCCGCTGGCCGACTGCTGCGCTCGCTACCATGCCGGCGGCGTGCCGGAAACCGCCGAAGCGCTGATGCGCTCGCGCTACAGCGCCTACGTGCTGGGCCTGATCGACTACCTGGTGGCCACCACCCTGCCCGCCCAGCAGGCCGGCCTCGAGCGCGAGGCCATGGCCGCCTGGAGCGCGCAGAGCCGCTGGCTGGGACTGTCGGTGGAAGCGCACCGGCCGCAGGGCGGCACGCCGGAACGCGCGCAGGTGACCTTCGTCGCGCGCTGGCAGGATGCGGCCGGCGAACACGCCCACCGCGAACGCTCGGACTTCGTGAGGGTTGACGGCCGCTGGTACTTCATCGACCCGACCGTGGCGCTCAAGGCCGGGCGCAACGACCCGTGCCCGTGCGGCAGCGGGCAGAAGTTCAAGAAGTGCTGCGGGGGCCTGGCCTGAACGCGGCCCCCGCCAAGGCCGTCACTCGGCCAGGCGCAGGTGCGAGGTGTCCGGCGGCGGCGCGGTCGGCGCCGCCCTGGCCTGGCCCATGTCGCTGCCGACCGGCGCCACGCTGAGCTGGCTGAGGTCCAGCGCCGGGGCCACCAGCGCCGGGCGCGTGTCCTGCAGGTCGACGCCGACCGGCGCCAGGCCGAAGTCCGGCGCCGCCACGTCGCGGAACGCCGCCATGTACTGGTCGCGCGGGACCACCTTCAGCTCGGGGAAGTCGCCGGAGACCGGCGCCGGGCGCGCGGCGGGCGCCACCGCTGCCGGAGTCGCAGCCACGCCGGGTGCCGGCGCCGCGGTCGGCTCGGCCTGACCGAGCGGGGCGACCTCGACCACCGCCCCGGCACGCGCCAGGGTCAGGCGGTACTTTTCCGCGCTCTCGGCATCCAGGCCGCCCTTGATCACGATGCGCCGTCCGGAGAACAGCGCGGCGATGCGCTGCGGGTCGGCCTGGAACAGCCGCGCCAGATTGGCCTTGACCTGCTCCGGCTCGGCTCCCGGCATCAGCTCGCCGGCGAAGGCCACTTCAAAGAGATTGCTCAACCGTCACACTCCTGTCCTTTTTCCTGCGCACTATGGCGCTGGTTTTTTTACTGCAACATTCCCGCAACAACACGTTGCAGCCCGTCCGTCGATTGTTACACTCGGGCATCCAACGGAGTCATGGCATGCTTTTCCCGGCACATCCAACAAGAATCCTCGGCTTCCTCCTGCTCCTGCTGGCCGGCTCCGGCCTGAGCGGTTGTGCCACCTGGCTCGGTGGCGGCTTCAAGGATCCCGACGTGCAGCTGGTCAAGGTCGAGGTGATCCGCGCCCGCCTGCTCGAGCAGGAGTTCAAGCTGCGCTTTCGCGTCGACAACCCCAACGACGTGAGTCTGCCGATCCGCGGCCTGGTTTACACGGTTTTCCTCAACGACGTGAAGCTGGCAAGCGGCGAATCCGCCACCTGGTTCACCGTTCCGGCCAACGGCCGCGAGGAATTCGAGGTGCCGGTGAACACCAACCTCTGGCGGCACATGAAATACATCGTCAAACTGTTGGAGAAGCCCGACAAACCGATCCGCTATCGCCTCGAAGGCGAGGTGAAGACCGGGCTGATGTTCGGCCGCCGCGTCCAGCTGGCACGCAGCGGCCAGATAGTTCCCGGCGATTTCATTCCGGAGTGAGCGATGAATCAGCAAGCCCACGTGCATGGCCCCGACTGCAACCACGGCCATGACCACCACGAACCCCACGTCCACGGCCCGCACTGCAACCACGGCCACCAGGAGCCGGTGCGCAACCCGCTGAAGGACGTCGGCCGCAACGATCCCTGCCCGTGCGGCAGCGGCCAGAAGTACAAGAAGTGCCACGGCGCCTGAGTCGACGATGAGCACGCTGTCCCTCGGCCTGTTGCTGGCCGGAGTCCTGGTGGTGCTGGTGCTGGGCGGCTACGCCCTGCACCTGTGGCGCCGGGTGTGGGCCCAGCAGAAGGCCTACGCCACCGCCGAGAGCGAACGCCAGCAGCGCCTCAACGGCGACCTGCGCATCCTCGCCGGCAGCCTGCTCGACGGGCAGCTGCCGCTGATCGAGGGCGCCATCCGCATCAAGGTGCTGCTCGACAACTACGACATCGCCCTCAGCGGCCACGAGCACTGCCAGGTATTCCACACCCTGTTCGACGCCACCTCGGGCATCCCCACCCATGCCGCCTGGAAGCAGCTCTCCGCCGCCGAGCGCCGCGCCCACGAGAAGCACTTCAGCGAGCTGGAACTCCGCCACAAGGCCGCCGCCCGCAAGGGTGCCCGCTGGCTGCTCGACGAAGGCCTGCCGCCGCCGCTCGCCCGGGCCGGCTGAGCCCGCCTGCACGGCGCCTGACGGCTCTTGTCAGGCGCCCTTTCGCCGCCTAACGTAGCGCCCTTTTCCGGCCCGGCGAACACGCCGGGCCGATCCCGTCCGCCCGTTTCCGGAGCCCCGTCATGCCGCTGCGTTCGTTCCGCCCCCTCGCCCTGCTGGCGGGCGCTTCCGCCCTGACCGCGCTGGTCAGCCTGAGCGGCTGCCAGACCTGGCTGGACAACCGCTACCAGGACAGCCTGCCGCCGAGCTCCGGGGTGCAGCCGCTCAAGGGCCTGGCCGACACGGTGTCGGTGCGCCGCAACCCGCTGGGCATGCCGCTGATCGAGAGCCGCAGCTACCACGATGCGCTGTTCGCCCTCGGCTACGTGCACGCCAGCGACCGCATCGGCCAGATGGTCGGCCTGCGCCTGATGGCCCAGGGCCGCCTGGCCGAGATGGCCGGCCCCGGCGTGCTGGAGATCGACCGCTTCATGCGCGCGGTGAACCTGCGCGAGAGCGCCGACATCGTCTGGAAGAACGCCTCGCCGCGCCTGCGCCGCTTCTTCGAGGTCTACGCCCGCGGCGTCAACGCCTGGCTGTTCCGCCACCGCGACAGGCTGCCGATGGACCTGGCCGCCTCCGGCTACCGCCCGGAATACTGGAAGCCCGAGGACTCGGCGCTGATCTTCTGCCTGCTCAACTTCGGCCTGTCGGTCAACCTGCAGGAGGAGATCGCCGGCCTGGCGCTGGCGCAGAAGGTCGGCACCGAGCAGCTGGCCTGGCTGCTGCCGACCTACCCGGACGAGCCGCTGCCGGTCGACGAGGCGGACAAGCTCAAGGGTCTCCGGCTCGGCGGGCAGATCCCCGGCCTGGCCGCCCTCGACGGCGCCGCCGGCCAGCTGGCGGCGCTCAACATGCTCGGCGTGGCGGCGTCGAACAACTGGGCGATCGCCCCGCAGCGCAGCCGCAGCGGCAAGAGCCTGCTGGCCAACGACCCGCACCTGCCGCTGACCCAGCCCTCGCTGTGGAGCTTCGTGCAGCTGCGCACGCCGAAATACCAGGTCGCCGGTCTTTCGGTGGCCGGCATCCCCGCGGTGGTCGCCGGCTTCAACGGCAAGCTGGCCTGGGGCATGACCATGGTCATGGGCGACACCCAGGACCTGTTCCTCGAGCAGGTGCGCCGCCAGGGCAACCGCCTCGAATACCTCGCCGACGGCCAGTGGCAGCCGGCGCGCGAACGCCAGGAAACCTTCTTCATCAAGGGCCAGCGGCCGATCCGCGAAACCGTCCTGGAAACCCGCCACGGCCCGCTGCTCAACAGCGTGCTCGGCGAGCGCAAGGATCCGCTGCAGCCGATCGCCCTGGCCAGCGGCTACGGCATCGCCCTGAAGAGCAGCCTGTTCGAGGCCGACCAGACCCTCGACGCCTTCTTCGACCTGTCGCGCGCGCAGTCGGTGGACGAAGCCCACGAGCCGGTGCGCAACATCCGCGCCCTCGGCCTCAACCTGGTCTACGCCGACGCCCAGCACATCGCCTGGCAGGTCACCGGCCGCTACCCCAACCGCAAGGGCGGCCGCGGCCTGGTCCCCTCGCCCGGCTGGGACGGCCAGTACGGCTGGGACGGCTACGCCGACACCATGCTGCATCCCTACGACCAGGACCCGCCGCAGGGCTGGTTGGGCACTGCCAACCAGCGCACCGTGCCGGGCGGCTACGGCGTGCAGCTGTCCAGCTCCTGGTTCTACCCCGAGCGCGCCGAGCGCATCGCCGAGCTGGCCGGCGCCGGCACGCGCCACGACGCGCGCAGCATGATCGCCATGCAGTACGACCAGCAGACGCCGTTCGCCGCCAAGCTCAAGGCGATGTTCGCCGACCCCGGCATGGCCCAGCCGCTGCAGCAGGCCATCGCCGCCCTGCCCGGTGGCGATCGCGAGCGCGCGCAGGAGGCGCTCAAGCGCCTGCAGGCCTTCGACGGCCGCCTTGCGGCGCAATCGGCCGACGCCGCGCTGTACGCCATGTTCCTCCAGGAAAGCGCGCGGCAGACCTTCCTCGACGAGCTGGGCCCGGAGGACAGCCCGGCCTGGCAGGGCCTGGTGGAGATCGCCAAGCTCAGCTACTCGGCGCAGGCCGACCACCTGCTCGGCCGCCAGGACAGCCCGTTCTGGGACGACGTGCGCACGCCGCACAAGGAAGACAAGCCGGCGATCCTCGCGCGCAGCCTGGCCGGCGCGGTGGCGCGCCTGGAGAGCGAACTGGGCGGCAACCGCAGCGCCTGGCAGTGGGGCAAGCTGCACCGCTACCAGTGGGACAGCGACGCCACCCGCCTGGCGCCGTACATGAGCGCCGGCCAACGCGCCAGCCTGGCGAGCATCCGGGACTACCTGGACCGCGGTCCCTACCCGGCCGGCGGCGACCACAGCACGCTGAACGTCTCGGCCTGGCTGTGGGGCAAGGACTTCGACACCTGGCTGATCCCCTCCGCGCGCATGGTGGTCGACTTCGGCCAGGACGAGCCGCTGCAGGCGGTCAACAGCTCCGGGCAGTCGGGCAATCCGGCCAGCCCGCACTATGCCGACGGCATCGACGCCTGGCTCAAGGGTCGCTACCAGATCTTGCCGTTCCAGGAGCGCAACCTCGACCGCGCCTACGGCAGCCAGCGCCTGCTGCTGACCCCGGGGCGGTAACGGCGCACGTCCCTGGGGTGCGCACGGCGCACCCTACCGGCGAGATCCGTAGCCTGTGGCGTACCCTGGCGTGCTCCGTAGGGTGCGCCCTGCGCACCTGAGCCTTCGCCACGGGGCTAGTCTGTAAAGATGCTCCCGCATCGCCGAGGCCGCCCCATGTCCGCCGAACGCCAGGCCCAGCTCGCCCGCTACCGCTGCAACCTGCAGGGCGAAATCGACAGCGCCGCGCTGTATCGCGCCCTCGCCCGCTACGAAAGCCGCCCGGAGCTGGGCGAGCTGTACCGCCGCCTGGCCGCCATCGAGGAGCGCCATGCCGAGTTCTGGCGCACGCAGTTCCGCCAGCTCGGCGCCAGCGCGCCTGAGCTGGCGCCGAGCTGGCGCACCCGCCTGCTGATCCGCATCGCCCGCCTGCTCGGCCCGGACTGGGTGATCGGCGCCGCCGCCTCGCTGGAGCAGATCGACCGCGGCCAGTACGACGACCAGCCGGAAGCCTGCGATACCGGCATGCCCGGTCAGGAGCGCTCCCACGCCCGCCTGCTCAACGAACTGGCCCGCGGCCGGCGCAACACCTGGAACGGCCGCCTGTTCGCCAGCCTGGAGGGTCGCCACGGCGCCGGCGGCGGCAACGCCCTGCGCGCCGCGGTGCTCGGTGCCAACGACGGCCTGATCTCCAACTTCAGCCTGGTGATGGGCGTGGCCGGCGCTGCCTTCGCTGCCGACGCCCTGCTGCTCACCGGAGTGGCCGGCCTGCTCGCCGGCGCCTGCTCGATGGCCCTCGGCGAGTGGCTGTCAGTGCAGAACGCCCGCGAGCTGTACGAGCAGCAGATCGCCACCGAGCGCGACGAACTGGAAATGGTGCCCGACGAGGAAGCCGAGGAACTGGTGCTGATCTACCGCGCCAAGGGCCTCGACGAGGGCAAGGCGCGCGCCATGGCCGAAGGCATCATGGCCGACAAGAGCCGCGCGCTGGACACTCTGGTGCGCGAGGAGCTGGGCGTCGATCCCGACGACCTCGGCGGCTCGGCCTGGCTGGCGGCGATCACTTCCTTCGTGGTGTTCAGCCTCGGCGCGCTGATCCCGGTGCTGCCGTTCCTGCTGCTCGACGGCCAGGCCGCGGTACTGGCCTGCGCCCTGTTCAGCGCCGGCGGGCTGTTCCTGATCGGCGCCCTGGTAACCCTGTTCACCGGCCGCGGCCTGCTCTACTCCGGCCTGCGCCAGGTGGCCTTCGGCCTCGGCGCGGCGGCGATCACCTACGGGCTGGGGCACTGGCTGGGGGTGACGGTGGGAGGCTGAGCCGCCAGTGAGTTCGTCGGCCCGGCGCACGCACACGCCACCGCTGGCTAGGCTTTCCCTGACGCACCGCAGCCCGGTGCGTCGGGAGGCCCACATGAAAGAACACGCCCACCGGCCAGGCGCCAGCGAACGCCTGGCCCTGCTGCGCCACTTCGCCGAGCCGCTGCCGGGCGTGGACAGCGCCGAGTTCGCCGCGCTGTTCGACCGCTACGCCGACGCCCGCGTGGTGCTGATCGGCGAGGCCAGCCACGGCACCAGCGAGTTCTACCGCGCCCGCGCGGCCATCACCCGCCGGCTGATCGAAAAACACGGCTTCAGCATAGTCGCCGTCGAGGCCGACTGGCCGGACGCCGCGCAGATCGACCGCCAGGTGCGCGCTCAGGAGCCGCCCACCTGGACGCGCCAGGCCTTCCGGCGCTTCCCCACCTGGATGTGGCGCAACCGCGAGGTCGCCGGGTTCTGCGCCTGGCTCACGCAACACAACGCGGCGCTGCCCATGGCGCGGCGCGTCGAGTTCCGCGGCCTCGACGTGTACAGCCTGAGCGCCTCGATCAGCGCGGTGCTCGACTACCTGGACCGCACCGACGCCGAGGCGGCGCAGGCCGCGCGCCAGCGCTACGGCTGCCTGAAGCCCTGGGAGAATGCGCCGGCGCTGTACGGACGCAACGTCCTGCACGGCCAGCGCTCCTGCGAGGACGCGGTGGTCGAACAGCTGCGCGCCCTGCTCGAACAGCGCCTGGAGCACCTGGCCGAGGGCGGCGAGGCGTTCTTCGACGCCACCCAGAACGCCCGCGTGGTGCAGGCCGCCGAGCAGTACTACCGGGCCATGTACCACGGCTCGGTCGCCTCGTGGAACCTGCGCGACCAGCACATGTTCGACAGCCTCGAGCGTCTACTGGAGCACCGCGGCCCGGCGGCGAAGGCGGTGGTCTGGGCGCACAACTCGCACATCGGCAACGCCAGCGCCACCGCCATGGGCTGGGCCGGCGAGTTCAACATCGGCGAGCTGTGCCGCGACGCCTGGGGCCGCGAGGCGGTGCTGATCGGCATGGGCACCGACCGCGGCACGGTGGCGGCGGCCGACAACTGGGACGAGCCGATGCGGATCAAGCAGGTGCGCCCCTCGCGTCACGACAGCTGGGAGCAGGTGTTCCTGCAGGCCGGCATCCCCGCCTCGCTCACCGACTGGCGTGGCGACGCCCGCGATGAGCTGCGCGCCGCGCTGTCCGACACCCTGCTGGAGCGCGCCATCGGCGTGATCTACCGCCCGGAGAGCGAGCGGCAGAGCCACTACTTCGAGGCAGTGCTGGCCGAGCAGTTCGACGCCTGGCTGTGGCTGGAGCAGACCTGTGCGGTCACCCCGCTCGACCGGGAAACCCCGCACGGCGGCGAGGACGAGACCTGGCCGTTCGGGGAGTAGCCGGAAACGAACGAGCCGCGACAGGCGCGGCTCGTTTTCGACAGCGGAGCGGCTCAGGCCTTGGGCAGGGTCACCCCGGTCTGGCCCTGGTACTTGCCGCCGCGGTCCTTGTAGGACACTTCGCACTCCTCGTCGGACTGCAGGAACAGCATCTGCGCCACGCCCTCGTTGGCGTAGATCTTCGCCGGCAGGGTGGTGGTGTTGGAGAACTCCAGGGTCACGTGGCCTTCCCACTCCGGCTCGAGCGGGGTGACGTTGACGATGATGCCGCAGCGCGCGTAGGTGCTCTTGCCCAAGCAGATGGTCAGCACGTCGCGCGGGATGCGGAAGTACTCGACGGTTCGCGCCAGGGCGAAGGAGTTCGGCGGGATGATGCAGACGTCGCCCTTGACGTCGACGAAGCTCTTCTCGTCGAAGTTCTTCGGGTCGACGGTGGCCGAATGGATGTTGGTGAACACCTTGAATTCGTCGGCGCAGCGCACGTCGTAGCCGTAGCTGGACACCCCGTAGGAGATGACCCGGTCGGAATCGGCACCGCGCACCTGACGCTCGACGAAGGGCTCGATCATGCCGTGCTCGAGGGCCATGCGGCGAATCCACTTGTCCGATTTGATGCTCATGGCGGGTGTCCTGCTCAGGCTGTGCGAGATAAAGGTCGGGCGCGCATCTTACCGGGGCGCAAAGCCCGGTTCAAAGGCTTGCCGACCACGAGTCTCGACCTGCCGCCGGTCGCTTGCGGCAAAAAAATGAAAATAAAGCTCGCTTCCTGGCGCAAAACGCGTATGGTGGCTGCAGCTGCTGCATGTGTCACCGTGAATCGCTACAAAATGTCCGGATCTCAATCCAGTCATTGCTACGACTCCTAACTCCTTGCATTCAGTTCCCGGCCCGGAATTTCCAGGTCACCCACCTTTTCAAACTCATGCAAGGAGACATTCACATGTCCAATCGCCAAACCGGTACCGTCAAGTGGTTCAACGATGAGAAAGGCTTCGGCTTCATCACCCCGCAATCCGGTGACGACCTCTTCGTACACTTCCGCGCCATTCAGAGCGACGGCTTCAAGAGCCTGAAAGAAGGCCAAGCCGTTTCTTTCGTCGCGACCCGCGGCCAGAAAGGCATGCAAGCCGAGGAAGTCCAGGTCATCTGACCTGTTCTTTCCCGCAAAAGACCCCGCCCAGGCGGGGTTTTTTTATGCCTGCGATTTCTTCCCGAGACGGGCGACGGCAACGCCGCCGCCCGTCTCGCGGATCAATCCTCGCTGATGCTGATGCTCGGCATCGCCGGCGCCGTCTGGCGCACCAGCCGCGCGCCAACCTTGCGCGCCAGCTGCTGGTAAAGCAGCGCCAGCGGACCGTCCGGCTCGGCCACCACGGTCGGCTTGCCGCCGTCGGCCTGCTCGCGGATGGCCATGGCCAGCGGCAGGGAGGCCAGCACCTCGACGCCGTACTGCGCGGCCAGCTTGGCCCCGCCGCCCTCGCCGAACAGGTGCTCAGCATGCCCACAGTTCGAGCAGATGTGCACCGCCATGTTCTCCACCACGCCGAGCACCGGGATGTTGACCTTGGTGAACATCTCCACGCCCTTCCTGGCATCCAGCAGGGCCAGGTCCTGCGGGGTGGTGACGATCAGCGCGCCGGCCACCGGCACCTTCTGCGCCAGGGTCAGCTGGATGTCGCCGGTGCCCGGCGGCATGTCCACCACCAGGTAGTCGAGGTTGTCCCAGGCACTCTGGGTGATCAGCTGCAGCAGTGCGCCGGAGGCCATCGGGCCGCGCCAGACCATCGGCGTGCGCTCGTCGGCGAGGAAGGCCATCGACATCACCTGCACGCCATGGGCCTCGAGCGGCACGAACCACTGGCCGTCCCTCACCTGCGGGCGGGTGCCGTCCTTGATGCCAAGCATCAGGCCCTGGCTGGGGCCATAGATGTCGGCGTCGAGGATGCCGACCCGCGCGCCCTCGCGGGCCAGCGCCAGCGCCAGGTTGGCGGCGGTGGTCGACTTGCCGACGCCGCCCTTGCCCGAGGCCACGGCGATGACGTTCTTCACCCCGGCCAGCGCCTGGGTCTGCGCCGGCACCTGGTGGGCGGGGATCACGCAGTCCACCTGCACCACGGCTTCGGTCACGCCGTCGAGATTCTCCAGCCCGGACTTGAGCAGCTCGGCCCAGCCGGCCTTGAACAGCCCGGCGGCGTAGCCCAGCTCCAGACGCACGCGCACGCGGCCGCCGTCGATGGCGACGTCGCGCAGGCAGCCGGCGCTGACCGGGTCCTGATCGAGATGCGGATCAAGGTACTGACGCAGAACCGCCTCGACGGCGGCGCGGGTGACGGCACTCATGGGTGACTCCCGGGAAGAATGGTTGAGCGGAACGGGGGGATATCCTACCCGAGCGCCAGCCCCGCGGATGAAAAAAACCGCCCGTGCCTATATAGTTCCCGCCTTTCCCTGTTTCGCCAGTGCAGCCGATCATCATGTCCGAGCCCCGCCAGATTCTCGTTACCAGCGCCCTGCCCTACGCCAACGGCTCCATCCACCTGGGCCACATGCTCGAGTACATCCAGACCGACATCTGGGTGCGCTTCCAGAAACAGCGCGGCAACCAGTGCATCTACGTCTGCGCCGACGACGCCCACGGCTCGGCGATCATGCTGCGCGCCGAGAAGGAAGGCATCACGCCCCAGCAGCTGATCGACGGCGTGCAGGCCGAGCACAGCGGCGATTTCGCCGACTTCCTGGTCAACTTCGACAACTTCCACTCGACCCACTCGATCGAGAACCGCGAGCTGGCCACCGGCATCTACCTGAAGCTGCGCGAGGCCGGACACATCGCCACCCGCTCGGTGACCCAGTACTTCGATCCCGAGAAGGGCATGTTCCTCGCCGACCGCTTCATCAAGGGCACCTGCCCGAAGTGCGGCGCCGAGGACCAGTACGGCGACAACTGTGAGAAGTGCGGCGCCACCTACGAGCCGACCGAGCTGAAGGACCCGCGCTCGGCGATCTCCGGCGCCACCCCGGTGCTGCGCGACTCCAAGCACTTCTTCTTCAAGCTCCCCGACTTCGAAACGATGCTCAAGCAGTGGACCCGCGGCGGCGCCCTGCAGGACGCGGTGGCCAACAAGATCGCCGAATGGCTGGACGGCGGCCTGCAGGAGTGGGACATCTCCCGCGATGCACCCTACTTCGGCTTCGAGATCCCCGACGAGCCGGGCAAGTACTTCTACGTCTGGCTGGACGCGCCGGTCGGATACATGGCCAGCTTCAAGAACCTCTGCGCGCGCCGCCCGGAGCTGGACTTCGACGCCTTCTGGAACAAGGATTCCACCGCCGAGCTGTACCACTTCATCGGCAAGGACATCGTCAACTTCCACACCCTGTTCTGGCCGGCGATGCTGGAAGGCGCCGGCTACCGCAAGCCGACCGCGGTCAACGTGCACGGCTACCTGACCGTCAACGGCCAGAAGATGTCCAAGTCGCGCGGCACCTTCATCAAGGCGCGCACCTACCTGGATCACCTCAATCCCGAGTACCTGCGCTACTACTACGCCAGCAAGCTGTCGCGCGGCGTGGACGATCTGGACCTCAACCTCGAGGACTTCGTGCAGAAGGTCAACTCGGACCTGGTCGGCAAGGTGGTCAACATCGCCAGCCGCTGCGCCGGCTTCATCCACAAGGGCAACGCCGGGGTGATGGTCGACGCCAATCCCGAGCCCGAGCTGTGGGAGGCCTTCCAGGCCGCCGCGCCGAGCATCGCCGAGGCCTACGAGCACCGCGACTTCGGCCGCGCCATGCGCGAGATCATGCATCTGGCCGACCGCGCCAACGCCTGGATCGCCGACAAGGCGCCGTGGGCGCTGAACAAGGTCGAGGGCAAGCAGGCCGAGGTCCAGGAGATCTGCGCCTTCGGCGTCAACCTGTTCCGCCAGCTGGTGATCTTCCTCAAGCCGGTGCTGCCCAACCTGGCCGCCGCCGCCGAGGGCTTCCTCAACGTCGCCCCACTGACCTGGCAGGACCACGAGCTGCGCCTGGCCAACCACCAGCTCAACCCGTTCACCCCGCTGATGACCCGTATCGAACCCGCGAAGATTGACGCCATGATCGAAGCCTCCAAGGAAGACCTCGCCGCCCAGAGCACCGAAGCCGCCCCGACCGGCAACGGCGAACTGGTCAAGGAGCCGCTGGCTGCGGAAATCAACTTCGACGCCTTTGCCGCGGTGGACCTGCGCATCGCCCTGATCGAGAAGTGCGAGTTCGTCGAGGGCGCCGACAAGCTGCTGCGCCTGACCCTGGACATCGGCGACGCCAAGCGCAACGTGTTCAGCGGCATCAAGTCCGCCTACCCGGACCCGAGCAAGCTGGAGGGCCGCCTGACCCTGTACGTGGCCAACCTGGCGCCGCGCAAGATGAAGTTCGGCCTGTCCGAGGGCATGGTGCTGGCCGCCGGCCCGGGCGGCGAGGAGATCTTCCTGCTCAGCCCGGACGCCGGCGCCAAGCCGGGCCAGCGCGTGCACTGACTGCTGGCACGTCGATGGTTCCCATGCTCCGCGTGGGAACCCCGCCTTGGACGCTCCGCGTCCAGCCGCAGGAGCGGCTCGGGCCGCATGCCCACGCAGGAGCGTGGGCATGATCGGAACCTCACGCGGGCACGCATCACCGATTTTTCCCGCCGCCGCGGTTAAACTTGGCGGCCTCGCTTTCTGAACCACGCAAGGACGCATGAAGAAATCCACCGTCGTATTCACCAGCGTGCTCACCGGCGGCGTGCTGATGTCCGTCCTCCACCACGACGCGGTCTACCGCGACCGCTACGCCAGCCAGGAGGAGTGCCAGGCCGACTGGGCCCAGCACGCCTGGGCCTGCGAGCCCGAGAGCAGCGGCGGCAGCGGTGGCTCCGGCTACGTCGGCGTCAGCCGCTATCTCGGCCCCAGCTACGAGGACGGCTCCCGCCCCTACACGGCCCGCCAGCACCTGGTGCAGACCCGGCAGATGGTCGCCCGTGGCGGCTTCGGCAGCTCCGGGGCGCGCTTCTCGGGGGGCGGCTGATGCAGCGCCGTGCCTTCACCCCGCGACCGCACTGGCGCGCCCAGTGCGAGCAGCTGGGCTTCACCTTCCACAGCATCGACGGCACCTACTGGGACGAGTCGGCCGCCTACGAGTTCACCCTGGAGCAGATCGAGACGCTGGAAAGCGCCAGCGAGGACCTGCACCAGCGCTGCCTGGAGGCGGTGGACTGGATCGTCCGCCATGAGCACTTCGCGCCCTTCGCCCTGCCGCCGCGCGCCCGCGAGCTGATCGTCGACTCCTGGCAGCGGCAGGAGCCCAGCCTGTACGGACGCTTCGACTTCTCCTGGGACGGCACGGGCGCGCCGAAGCTGCTCGAGTACAACGCCGACACCCCCACCGGCCTGCTGGAAGCCAGCGTGGTGCAGTGGTTCTGGCTGCAGGACGTGCTGCCGGACGCCGACCAGTTCAACTCGCTGCACGAGCAGCTGATCGAGCGCTGGCGGGCGCTCGATCCCGGCGGTCCGGTGCACTTCGCCGCCCTCGCCGGCCATGAGGAGGACACCGGCAACGCCCTGTACCTGCTGGACACCGCGCACCAGGCGGGCCTGGCCAGCGACTACCTGCCGATCGAGCGGATCGGCTTCGATGCCGCGCGGCACTGCTTCGTCGACGAAGGCGGCCGGCCGATCCGCCACTGCTTCAAGCTGTATCCGTGGGAATGGCTGCTGGAGGACGAATTCGGTGCCCACGTGGCGACCAGCGGCATCCGCTTCCTCGAACCGGCGTGGAAGCTGCTGCTGTCGTGCAAAGCGCTGCTGCCGATCCTCTGGCGGCTGTTTCCCGAGCACCCCAACCTGCTGCCGGCCAGCTTCGGCGACGACCTGCCGCTGCCCCACGTGCGCAAGCCGCTGTATTCGCGCGAGGGCGAGAACATCCGCATCGTCAGCGAGGGCGGCATCCTGGCCAGCGACGGCCCGCATGGCCAGGCGCCGTGCATCTGGCAGGCGTATGCGCCGCTGCCGGAGTTCGCCGGCAACTACCCGGTGCTCGGCTGCTGGATGGTCGGCGAGCGCGCCGCGGGCCTGGGCATCCGCGAGGATGCCGGGCCGATCACCCGCGACAGCAGCCGCTTCGTGCCGCACTTCTTCCGCAACGCCTGAGCCCACCGAATCCAAGGAGATCCCGTCGTGGACCTGCTGCAAACCCTGCCCAGCTTCCTCGCCTACTTCGCCACTGCGCTGGCCCTGTTCGGCCTGTTCGCCAGCCTGTACATCCGCCTGACGCCCTACGCCGAACTGGAACTGATCCGTGCCGGCAACCTCGCCGCCGCCCTGGCCCTGATCGGCGCGCTGCTCGGCTTCGCCCTGCCGCTGGCCAGCAGCATCGCCCACAGCACCAGCCTGCTCGACATGCTGGTGTGGGGCTGCATCGCCATGCTGGTGCAGGCGCTGGTCTACCTGGCGGTCGCCCGGCTGCTCCCCGAGCTGCGCCAGGGCATCACCGGCAACTGCCTGGCCCACGGCCTGTTCCTCGGCGGCAGCGCCCTGTGCGCCGGCCTGCTCAACGCCGCCTGCATGGTCTACTGACCCCCCCGCAGGCGCCGGCGCCTCTGGCCCGCGCCTGCGACAAGGGCGCTCGCGACAATGGGACGCACCGCGCTCCGAGCCGGCTGCAAGCCACGCTAATAGCCGGACACGCGGCATTTATTCCAAAAAGAGCTTAAAAGCGCCCAGCCCGCTCCGCTTGTACGCTATGAACGGGTTCACGATAATATGCGCCCCCTTTATCCACCGGCGCGAGTCTCCCTGCCCATGACCGAATTCGCCCTCATCCTGGTCAGCGCCATTCTGGTCAACAACTTCGTGTTGGTGCAGTTCCTTGGCCTCTGCCCGTTCATGGGGGTTTCGAAGAAGATCGAAACCGCCATCGGCCTGGCGCTGGCCACCACCTTCGTGCTGACCCTGGCCGCCATGTGCTGCTACCTGGTGCAGCAGTACGTGCTCAAGCCGCTGGATCTCGAGTTCCTCAAGACCATCACCTTCATCCTGGTGATCGCCGTGGTGGTGCAGTTCACCGAGATGGTGGTGAACAAGACCAGTCCCGTGCTGTACCGCGTGCTCGGCATCTTCCTGCCGCTGATCACCACCAACTGCATCGTGCTCGGCGTGGCCCTGCTCAACGCCAACAAGGCCGAGTTCACCTTCTTCACCGCCACCGCCAACGGCTTCGCCGCCGGCCTGGGCTTCTCCCTGGTGCTGGTGCTGTTCGCCGCCATGCGCGAACGCATCGCCATCGCCGACGTGCCCAAGCCGTTCCGCGGCGCGGCCATCGGCCTGGTCACCGCCGGCCTGATGTCGCTGGCGTTCATGGGCTTCACCGGATTGATCAAGCTATGAGTCTGGTCCTCATTGCCGTCGTTGCCCTGGCCGCGATCTGCCTGATCGCCGGCGCCATCCTCGGCTATGCCGCGGTGCGTTTCCGCGTCGAGGGCGACCCCATCGTCGAGCAGATCAACGCCCTGCTGCCGCAGACCCAGTGCGGCCAGTGCGGCTACCCGGGCTGCAAGCCCTACGCAGAGGCCATCGCCGGCGGCGACAAGATCAACAAGTGCCCGCCCGGCGGGCAGACCACCGTGCAGGCGCTGGCCGACCTGCTCGACGTCGAGGCCGAACCGCTCGACGCCGCCGGCGGCGAGAAGCCGCGCATGGTCGCCTTCATCCGCGAGGCCGAGTGCATCGGCTGCACCAAGTGCCTGCAGGCCTGCCCGGTCGACGCCATCGTCGGCGCGGCGCGGCAGATGCACACGGTGATCAAGGACGAGTGCACCGGCTGCGACCTGTGCGTGGAGCCCTGCCCGGTGGACTGCATCGACATGCTCGAGGTGGGCGGCAGCGTGCAGAACTGGAAGTGGGAGCGCCCGCTCCCGCCCGGCCAATTGATCGCCAGCGACCGGGAGCAGGCCGCATGAACGTACGCGCGAAGATCTGGGACATCCCCGGCGGCATCCATCCGCCGGAGCGCAAGGAACTGTCCAACCGCACACCGATCCAGTCGGCGCCGCTGCCCAGGCAGCTGACCCTGCCGCTCAGCCAGCACATCGGCGCGCCGGCCGAACCCTGCGTGGCAGTCGGCGAGCGGGTGCGCAAGGGCCAGAAGATCGCCGAGGCCGCCGGCTTCGTCAGCGTCCCGGTGCATGCGCCGACCTCCGGCACCGTGACCTTCATCGGCCCGCAGCCCTACCCGCACGCCTCCGGCATGCTGGCCCCGGCCATCGTCATCGAGGCCGACGGTCTGGACGAATGGTGCGAGCTGGCCCCCTGCGCCGACTTCCGCGCCCTGGCGCCCGAGGAGCTGCTGGGGAGGATCCGCGACGCCGGCATCAACGGCCTGGGCGGCGCCGGTTTCCCCACCGCGGTCAAGCTCACCGCGCGGCCGCAGCAGAAGATCCACACCCTGGTGATCAACGGCACCGAGTGCGAGCCGTACATCACCGCCGACGATGTGCTGATGCGCGAGAAGGCCGCCGAACTGGTGGTCGGCATCGACATCCTGGCCCAGCTGATCCAGCCGGACGAGGTGCTGATCGGCATCGAGGACAACAAGCCGGAGGCCATCGCCGCGGTGCGCGCCGCCCTCGGCGAGCGCAGCTACCAGCTGCGCGTGTTCCCCACCAAATACCCGTCGGGGGGCGAGCGGCAGCTGATCCAGATCCTCACCGGCCGCGAAGTGCCAGCCGGCGGCCTGCCGGCGGACATCGGCATGCTCTGCCAGAACGTCGGCACCGCGGTGGCGGTGCACGACGCCGTGGTGCTCGGCCGGCCGCTGATCGCGCGGATCGTCACCCTCACCGGCGAGGCGCTGGCCCGGCCGATGAACGTCGAGGCGCTGATCGGCACTCCGGTCGGCGAGCTGCTGGCCTTCGCCGGCCTCGACGCGAACAAGATGGACCGCCTGATCATGGGCGGACCGATGATGGGCTTCACCCTGCCGGCACTCGACGTGCCGCTGGTCAAGACCACCAACTGCCTGCTGGCGCCGACAAGCAAGGAACTGCCGCCGCCGCCGCCGGCCATGCCGTGCATCCGCTGCGGCGAGTGCGCCCTGGCCTGTCCGGCCAGCCTGCTGCCGCAGCAGCTGCACTTCTTCGCCCTCGGCCAGGAGCACGAGCAGCTCAAGGCGCACAACCTGTTCGACTGCATCGAGTGCGGCGCCTGCGCTTATGTCTGCCCGTCGAGCATCCCGCTGGTGCAGTACTACCGGGCGGCCAAGGCGGAAATCCGCGAGCTGGAGCAGAAGCAGCAGAAGGCCGAGCACTCCAAGCAGCGCTTCGAGCTGCGCCAGGAGCGCCTGCGCCGCGAGGAAGAGCGCAAGGAAGAGGAGCGCAAGGCGCGCGCCGAGAAGGCCGCACGCGCCAAGGCCGCCCAGGCCGAAACTGCCGCCAAGCCCGAGGAAGCTGCCGCACCGGCCTCCAGCGCGGCGAGCGAGGAACTCAAGCGCCTGAAGATCGAGGCCAGCATGGCCCAGGTGGCGCTGAAGAAGGCCGAGAAGCAACTGGCCCAGCACGATACACCCGAACTGCACGCCCAGGTCGCCGAGCTGCGCGCCGCGCTGGAAGCCGCACAGAAGGCCCTCGCCGAAGCCCAGGCCTCCGCTCCGGCCGCGCCCGCCGCCGCCAAGCCGGCCGGCGACGAGGCGCTGAAGAAGGCCAAGATCGAAGCCGCCATGCTCAAGGCGCAGATCCGCAAGCTGGAGAAGCTCGAGGCCCCGGACGCCGAACAGCAGGCCGAACTGGCGAAGCTGCGCGAGCAGCTCGCCGCCGCCGACCAGGCGCTGGCCGCCGCCGAAAGCGCCGCGCCCGCTCCCGCCGCCGCCAGGCCGGCCGGCGACGAGGCTTTGAAGAAGGCCAAGATCGAGGCCGCCATGCTCAAGGCGCAGATCCGCAAGCTGGAGAAGCTCGAGGCCCCGGACGCCGAACAGCAGGCCGAACTGGCCAGGCTGCGCGAGCAGCAGGCGCACGCGGAGAAGGCCCTGGCCACGCTGGAACAGCAGGCCGCCGCACCGGCGCCCGCGCCGGCCGAACCGGCCAGGGCCGAGATCGACCCGCTGAAGAAGGCCAAGGTCGAGCTGGCGATGAAGCGCGCCGAGCTGAAGAAGGCCGAGAAGGCTGGCGCGGGCGAAGCCGAGCTGGCCCGGCTGCGCGAGGCGCTGGCAGGCGCCGAGCAGGCCCTGCACGCCGCCGAGGACGCCTCCAGCAAGCCGGCGCCGGAGCTGGTGCGCACCGACAAGCGCCCGGTCGACGAGGCCACCCGCGCCCTGAAGACCGAGGTCGCCTTCGCCCGCGCCGACCTGCGCAAGCTGGAGCGCGACGAGAACGCCGACCCGGCCGCGCTGGAGGCTGCTCGCGCGCGACTGGCCGAGGCCGAAGGCAGGCTGGCGGAGCAGCAGAGCACATGACCGTAGGGTGGGTTAGCCGCCTGCGGCGTAACCCACCGATGCCGGCGACAGCCGTAACCCACCCTACGAACCCCAAGATCATCGCCGGTCACCACCGGCAGGCGGAGGGCAACCTCCCCAGGCAAGCCCACAACGGAGCACCCATGGCCCTGCCCCGCATCACCTCGCCCCACGCCACGGGCAGCAACCGCACCCAGAAGGTCATGCAGCTGGTGCTGCTGGCCACCGTGCCCGGCATCCTGGTGCTGACCTGGCTGTACGGCTTCGGCACGCTGATCAACCTCCTCTGGGCCAGCGCCGTCGCCCTCGGCTGCGAAGCCGCGGTGCTGCGCCTGCGCCGGCGCCCGGTGGCCTTCTTCCTGCGCGACTACAGCGCGGTGCTCACCGCCGTGCTGCTGGCCCTGGCCCTGCCGCCCTACTCGCCCTGGTGGCTGACCCTGGTAGCCACCGCCTTCGCCATCGTGTTCGGCAAGCAGCTGTTCGGCGGCCTCGGCCAGAACCCGTTCAACCCGGCGATGCTCGGCTACGTGGTGGCGCTGATCTCCTTCCCGGTGGAGATGACCAGCTGGCCGGCGCCGCGCGGCTTCGAGGCGGTCAGCCCGACCCTCGGCCTGGTCGAGGGCCTGCAGCGCATCCTCGGCCTGACCGCCGGCCTGCCGGACGCCTGGACCCAGGCCACTGCGCTGGACGCGCTCAAGGTCAACAAGAGCCTGACCATCGCCGAGCTGTGGCAGAGCAACCCGGCGTTCGGCAGCCTCGGCGGCTACGGCGCCGAGGCGGTCAACCTGGCCTTCCTCGCCGGCGGCCTGTTCCTGCTGTACAAGCAGGTGTTCACCTGGCACGCGCCGGTCGGCATGCTCGCCGCCCTCGGCCTGATGAGCCTGCTGTTCTGGAACGGCTCGGGCTCCGACTCCAACGGCTCGCCGCTGTTCCACCTGCTCACCGGCGCCAGCATGCTCGGCGCGTTCTTCATCGTCACCGACCCGGTGTCCGGCGCCACCAGCCTGCTCGGCCGGGTGATCTTCGGTGCCGGCGTCGGCATCCTCGCCTACGTGATCCGCACCTGGGGCGGCTACCCGGACGGCGTGGCCTTCGCCGTGCTGCTGATGAACCTGGCCGCGCCGACCATCGACTACTACACCCGTCCGCGCACCTACGGCCACCGCAAGCCGGAACGCGGCTTCAAGCTGGGAGACTGAGGCCATGCTGCCGGAAATGCCGCGCTCGATGCTGCGCAACGCCCTGATCCTCGGCCTGTTCGCCGTCGCCACCGTCGGCGTGGTGGCCGTCACCCAGCAGGGCACCGCCTCGCGCATCGCCGCTGCCGAACGCGAGGCGCAGGTGCGTGCGCTGGCCGAGATCCTGCCGCAGGGCAGCTACGACAACCACCTGCTGGACAATCGCCTCGACCTCGTCGACCCGCTGCTCGGCAGCGACAGGCCGTTGCCGGCCTACCTGGCGCTGAAGGGTGGCCAGCCGAGCGCCATAATCCTCCAGGCCGTGGCCCCGGACGGCTACAGCGGCAGCATCCGCCTGCTGGTCGGCATCCACGCCGACGGCCGCCTGGCCGGCGTGCGCGTGCTGGCGCACAAGGAAACCCCGGGCCTGGGCGACAAGATCGAGCTGGCCAAGAGCCCCTGGGTGCTGGCCTTCAACGGCAAGTCGCTGGTCGACCCGGGCGAGGCCGGTTGGGGCGTGAAGAAGGACCAGGGCGTGTTCGACCAGTTCGCCGGCGCCACCATCACCCCGCGTGCGGTGGTCAAGGCGGTACACCACGCCCTGCAGTATTTCGACGGGCACAAGGCCGAGCTGTTCGCCCAGGCCGCCGCCCAACCGACGCCCGAACAGGAGCGCGCGCAATGAGCCAGAGCTACCGCGAAATCGCCGTCAACGGCCTGTGGAAGAACAACCCCGGCCTGGTCCAGCTGCTCGGCCTGTGCCCGCTGCTCGGCACCAGCAACTCGACGGTCAACGCCCTCGGCCTCGGCCTCGCCACCGCGCTGGTGCTGGCCTGCTCCAACGCCGCGGTGTCGAGCATCCGCAGCGTGACCCAGACCGCCGTGCGCCTGCCGGCCTTCGTGATGATCATCGCCGCGCTGACCACCTGCATCGAGCTGTTGATGCAGGCGTTCACCTACGAGCTGTACCAGATCCTCGGCATCTTCATCCCGCTGATCACCACCAACTGCGTGATCCTCGGCCGTGCCGACGGTTTCGCGGCGAAGAACGGCGTCGCCCGCTCGGCGTTCGACGGCCTGATGATGGGCACCGGCTTCGGCCTGGTGCTGCTGGCGCTCGGCGCCATCCGCGAGCTGCTCGGCACCGGCACGCTGTTCGCCAACATGGAGCTGCTGTTCGGCCCGATCGCCGCCAGCTGGGAACTCAACCTGTTCGGCAGCGACTACAAGGGCTTCCTGCTGGCCATCCTGCCGCCCGGCGCCTTCCTGGTGCTGGGCCTGCTGATCGCCGGCAAGAACATCCTCGACGAGCGCGCCGAAGAACGCGCCAGGGCCAGCCAGCCGGCTCCCGAGCCCGCACCGAGCCGCCGCGTGCGCGTCACCGGAGTGGTGGAATGAATGCGGCCAAGCGCGCGGAGATCTTCCGCCGCCTGAAGGAGGACAATCCCGAGCCGACCACCGAGCTGGAATACCAGAGCGTCTTCGAGCTGCTGGTGGCGGTGATCCTCTCCGCCCAGGCCACCGACGTCGGCGTCAACAAGGCCACCGCCAGGCTGTTCCCGGTGGCCAACACTCCGGAGGCGATCCACGCCCTCGGCGTCGAGGGCCTCGAGCAGTACATCAAGACCATCGGCCTGTACCGCAGCAAGGCGAAGAACGTCATCGAGGCCTGCCGCCTGCTCATCGAGCGCCACGACAGCGTGGTGCCGAGCACCCGCGAGGAACTGGAGGCGCTGCCCGGGGTCGGCCGCAAGACCGCCAACGTGGTGCTCAACACCGCCTTCCGCCAGCCGGCCATGGCGGTCGACACCCACATCTTCCGGGTCAGCAACCGCACCGGCATCGCCCCCGGCAAGACCGTGCTGGAGGTGGAGAAGAAGCTGGTCAAGTTCGTGCCGAAGGAATATCTGCTCGACGCCCACCACTGGCTGATCCTGCACGGCCGCTACGTGTGCAAGGCGCGCAAGCCGCAGTGCGGCAGCTGCCGGATCGAGGATCTGTGCGAGTACAGGCACAAGACTTCCGACGATTGATCCGATATAGGATTCCTTCTCAGGCGATAAATAAATTCTTTTTTACCCTCCAGAATTTTGCCGCTATAAGGTGCGCAAAACGGTCCTCTGATCTCTGGAGTAGCAGTCATGGCCCAAGCCAAACCCGACCTCGACCTGGATGAAGACTTCGTCGTCGACGCCGAAGCGGATGACACCGACGCCAAGGATGCACCGACCAGCAAGAGCAACCTGGCCAAGCGCCGCGTGATCGACAACCTGCTGGAAGAGCGCCGCCTGAAGAAGCGGCTCGCCGACTACGACTTCGATCTGTAACCGCCCTCGCGTGCGGTCCGCGCCGCGCCCCTACCCTTGTCCTGCTTGCCACCGCCCGGCCTCGCGCCGGGCGGGGCTGTCCCTGCCGGCCGGCACTTTGCCGCGTCCCCTCGCGCGCCGTACAATCGCCCCCCTCTCGCACGAGGCCCCGCCCCGTGCCCTGCAGCATACGGACGGCGCTGCGCCGCCGTCGAAGACTGCAGCGCGGCGGTGTCCGGAACCACCGCGAGACAGTCCATGAGCAATGCCACCACCTCCCCACGCCCGCTACTGCAGCGGCTCGCCCGCACCAGCCTGGTCACCCAGATCGTCATCGGCCTGATCGCCGGCATCCTGCTCGCGCTGATCTCCCCGCAGGCAGGCCAGTCCGTCGGTTTCGTCGGCAACCTGTTCGTCGCCGCGCTCAAGGCCGTGGCGCCGCCACTGGTGTTCCTGCTGGTGACCTCGGCCATCGCCAGCCACAAGCGCGGCCAGCAGACCCACATCCGCCCGGTGCTGGTCCTCTACCTGATCAGCACCCTGGCCGCAGCCCTGGTCGGCGTGAGCGCCAGCTTCCTGTTCCCCTCGACCCTGGTGCTGAACGGCACGGGCGCCGAGGCCAGCGCTCCCGGCGGCATCGGCGAGGTGCTGGCCGCGCTGCTGGGCAGCCTGCTCACCAACCCGGTGCGCGCCCTGCTCGACGCCAACTTCATCGGCATCCTGGCCTGGGCCATCGGCCTGGGCATCGCGCTGCGCCACGGCAGCGACACCACCCGTACCGTGCTGCACGACCTGTCCCACGGCGTGTCGGAGATCGTCCGCGTGGTGATCCGCTTCGCCCCGCTGGGCGCCTTCGGTCTGGTCGCCGCGGCGCTGGCCGAGGCCGGCCTCGACGCGCTGCTCGGCTACGCCCGCCTGCTGGCAGTGCTGGTCGGCTGCATGCTGCTGGTCGCCCTGGTGGTCAACCCGCTGATCGTGTACTGGAAGATCCGCCGCAACCCCTACCCGCTGGTGCTGACCTGCCTGCGCGAGAGCGGCATCACCGCCTTCTTCACCCGCAGCTCGGCGGCCAACATCCCGGTCAACCTGCAGCTGTGCGAGCGCCTGGGCCTGCACGAGGACACCTACTCGGTATCGATCCCGCTGGGCGCCACCATCAACATGGCCGGCGCGGCCATCACCATCAGCGTGCTGACCCTGGCCGCGGTGCACACCCTGGGCATCGCCGTGGACATCCCCACCGCCCTGCTGCTCTGCGTGATCGCCTCGATCAGCGCCGCCGGCGTCTCCGGCGTGGCCGGCGGCTCGCTGCTGCTGATCCCGCTGGCCACCAGCCTGTTCGGCGTCCCCAGCGAGATCGCCATGCAGGTGGTGGCCATCGGCTTCATCATCAGCATCGTCCAGGACTCCACCGAGACCGCGCTGAACTCCTCCACCGACGTGCTGCTCACCGCTGCCGCCTGCATGGCGAAGCGGGACTGACCGCCCGGCCCCCGTGCCTCCGCGCAGGCTGCACGGGCTCCGAACTCAGGCGCCGGTCGAGGGGAACACCAGGACGAAGCGGGTACCCTCGGCATCGCTGCTCACCCGCACGCTGCCGCCGTGCAGCTGCATGATCGAGCGCACGATGGCCAGACCGAGGCCGCCGGTGTCGCCCGGCTGGGCCCGCGAAGGGTCGCAGCGGTAGAAGCGCTCGAACAGCCGCGGCAGGTGTTCGGCGCCGATCGGCTCGCCCGCGTTGTGCACGGCGATCTCCAGCGCCGTCGCCGTGCGCCGGCTGTCGATGCTCACCGCGGTGCCCGGCGTGGCATGGCGCAAGGCGTTGGCCAGCAGGTTGGCCAGCGCCCGGCGCAGCAGCTGGGCATCGGCCTGCAGGCTGCCCTGCGCGCGGTTGACCAGGCGCAGCTCGCGCTCCTCGGCCATGCCCTCGAAATACTCGCAGAGCTGCTCGGCCAGCCCGTGCAGGTCGACCGCCTCGCGACTGACCGAGGCCTGCGGCTGCTCGGTGCGGGCGAGGAACAGCATGCTGTCGATCATCCGCGCCAGCCGCTCGTATTCCTCCAGGCAGGAGGCCAGCAGGTTCTCGTACTCCTCGCTGCTGCGCGGCTGGCGCAGGGTCTGCTGGGTCTGGCCCATCAGGTTACCCAGCGGCGTGCGCATCTCGTGGGCGAGGTCCTCGGAAAAGCGCGACAGCTGGGCGAAGCCGTCCTCCAGGCGGGCGAGCATGCGGTCGAGGGCGACGCTCAGGCCGCGCAGCTCGCTGACCTGCTCGCCGCCGGCCAGGCGCAGGTGCAGGTGCTGCACGTCGATACCCTCGGCGCGCGCCGCCAGCCGGCGCAGCGGACCCAGGGCGCGCTGGCTGACCGCCCAGCCGAGCAGGAAGGCCAGCAGCGCGCCGACCGCCAGCGCCAGCCACAGCTTGAGGCGGTAGGCGGCGAGCATCTGCCCACGCTCGGCGAGCAGCTTGCCGGCGACCAGGGTCAGCGCGCCGTCCTCGCCGGCCACCTGCAGCCAGGCCAGTCGCGCGCTGCCGTCGGCGCTGTCGGCCAGGCGCACCTGCGCCGTCGCCGGCAGGCGCGGCAGCGCCAGTTGCGCCGGGTTGACCTCGATCAGCGCGCGACCCTCGGCGTCGAGCAGCCACAGCAGGCTGTCGCGGTTGCCGAGCATGTTGCCGTACAGCTGCGGACGCTGGCGCAGCGCATCGATGCTGGCGCTGTCGTCGAGCAGCCCGCGCATGCGCTCCAGGCGGCCGAGCAGCGCCTGGTCGTCGCGCCAGGCGATCTCGCGCTCCAGCGAGGCGTACAGGTAGAAGCCGATGACGCCGAGCAGCAGCACGCCGACCAGGGCGAACAGCAGCGCCAGGCGCAGGCTCAGGGCGCGCGGCCACAGGCTCACTCCGCCACCTCCAGCACGTAGCCCATGCCGCGCACGGTGTGGATCAGCTTGCACGGATAGGGATCGTCGACCTTGGCGCGCAGGCGGCGGATCGCCACGTCGACCACGTTGGTGTCGCTGTCGAAGTTCATCTGCCAGACCTGCGAGGCGATGAAGGCGCGCGACAGCACCTCGCCCTCGCGGCTGAGAAGCAGGTGCAGCAGGGCGAACTCCTTGTTGGTCAGGTTGAGGCGCTCGCCGCCGCGGGTCATCCGGCGGCGCAGCAGGTCGAGCTCGAGATCGGCGACCTGGAAGCGCTCGACCTCGCGCGGCGGGCCGCGGCGCAACAGGCTGCGCACCCGCGCCAGCAGCTCAGCGTAGGAGAACGGCTTGACCAGGTAGTCGTCGGCGCCCAGCTCCAGGCCGCGCACCCGGTCCTCCACCGCGTCGCGGGCGGTGAGGAACAGCACCGGGGTCGGCGCGCGGCGGCGGATCTCCTGCAGCAGCTGCCAGCCGTCCAGCCCCGGCAGCATGACGTCGAGGATGATCAGGTCGAACTCGCTTTCGCGGATCAGGTGCAGGCCGTCCAGGCCGTCGCGCGCCACCTCGACCAGATAGCCGTCCTCGCTCAGGCCCCGGCCCAGGTAATCCGCCGTCTTCGCCTCGTCTTCCACCACCAGTATGCGCATCGCCGCCTCCTCCTCGCTGGCGCATAGGCTAGGCCTTCGCGCGCGTTTCGCCCATTACAAAGCGGTAATCCGCCGGCAATCGGTTTGAGCGGCAGCGCCTGCGAGGATGGCGACCGTTCCCAGCACAGCCACGGAGAAGCCCATGTCCCAGCGTATCGCCCTGTTGTCCCTGCCCGGCCTCGCCCTGTGCGCCGCCAGTGCGCTGGCCGCGCCGGTCGGCGTCGCCGAGCGCGCCGACGTATCCCTCGAGCTGGCCAACCGCCTGCTCGACGCCACCCTCGCCGCCTGCCATGCCGACGGCCGCACCGCGGTGGCCGCGGTGCTCGACCGCGGCGGCAACCTGGTCGCCCTGCAGCGCGACGACAACGTCGGCCCGCACAACACCCTGGCCGCGCAGCGCAAGGCCTACACCGCGCTGTCGACCAAGACCCCCAGCGGCCTGCTCGCCGAGCGCGCCCGCAGCAACCCCGAGGCAGCCAACCTCAACACCCTGGACGAGCTGCTGCTGCTCGGCGGCGGCCTGCCGCTGAAGGTCGGCGACCAGGTGATCGGCGCCATCGGCGTGGCCGGCGCCGGTGGCGCGGCCAACGACGAGGCCTGCGCGCAGCAGGCCATCGACCGCGTCCTTACGCAAACCCTCTGAACCTTGCCAATCCACGAACCGAGGAGATCCTCCATGACCCTGTTCAAGCAACTCTGCGCCGGTGCCCTGCTCGCCAGCCTGTCCTCCCTGGCGCTGGCCGCCGGCAACCCGCTCAGCGTGCACGTGCTCAATCTGGAGAACGGCCTGCCCTCGCCGGGCGTCGAGGTGACCCTGGAGAAGCAGGCCGGCAACGCCTGGCAGGCGCTGAGCAGCGCCACCACCAACGAGCAGGGGCGCATCACCGCGCTGTTCCCGGAAGGCCAGAGCCTGGAGAAGGGCACCTACCGGGTGACCTTCAAGACCGGCGAGTGGTTCACCGAGCACAAGGCCGCGACCTTCTTCCCCGAGGTGCCGGTGATCTTCAGCGCCGATGGCAGCGTGCCGCACTACCACATCCCGCTGCTGCTCAGCCCCTACGGCTACTCGACCTATCGCGGCAACTGATCCCTTCCACCACCGCGCCTGCCCCGTCGAACGCCGACGGCGGCAGGCGCCCCGCCTCATACAGGTTCGACCATGAACATGCGCCTCATCGCCCTGCCCCTGCTGCTGATCGCCGGCCTAGCCCAGGCCGAGGACAGCGACGTGCAGCCCTACCGCTATGGCAGCCAACCGGACATCGCGCGGGTACTGCGGATCGACAAGCCGGCCAGCCCGCGCTGCGAGGTCGTCACCGCGGTGATGACCTACCGCGACTCGACCGACGACCTGCGCCGGCTGTCCTACCTCACCACCTCCGAGGCCTGCACGCGGCAGAACTGAGTGGCCGCCCCGCAACGACGAAGCCCCGCACATCTGGCGGGGCTTCGTCGTTGCGGACGTTTCAGTCCTTGCGCTGCGGCGACAGCAGCTCGATCTTGTAGCCGTCAGGATCCTCGACGAACGCCAGGATGCTCGAGCCGTGCTTCATCGGCCCCGGCTCACGGGTGATCCTGCCGCCGCGGGCACGGATATCCTCGCAGGCCTTGTAGACGTCCTCGACTTCCAGGGCGATGTGGCCGTAGCCGGTGCCCAGCTCGTAGCTGTCGACGCCCCAGTTGTAGGTCAGCTCGATCACGCTGTTCTCGGCCTCGTTGCCGTAGCCGACGAAGGCCAGGGTGAACTGGCCGTCCGGGTAGTCCTTGCGGCGCAGCAGGGTCATGCCCAGCACTTCGGTGTAGAAGGCGATCGACTTGTCCATATCGCCAACCCGCAGCATGGTGTGCAGCAGTCTCATCGGGATTCTCCTTGGTCGGTTGCGCAGGAGCCGGATTCTACCCTGTTGTCGCGCTGCCCATGCAGTGCCGCTGGCGTCAGCGGCCGCCGAGCTGCCGCAGACGCTCGGCCGTGGGCGGATGAGTGGAAAGATAGCTCGACCAGCCATCCTCCGGCTCCTCGCAAGGCATAGCCTGCGGGCATTTGCGCGCGTCCCGCTCCAGGCGCATCAGCATGCTGCCCAGCAGGGCCGGATCGATACCCTGGCTGACCATAAGCTCGGCGGCGAAGCGGTCCGCCTCGTGCTCGAAATCGCGCGAGTAACCGAGCTGGGTCAGGATCACCGGTATGCCGGCGATCAGCGACGATACCGAAGACAGGTCGCCGGTCACCGTCATCGCCAGCAGGCCGAGTGCCGAACCCTGCAGGACCTGGCGCAGGCCGTGGCGGCGTTCGATGTGGCCGATCTCGTGGGCCAGCACGCCGAGCAGTTCCTCGTCGCGCTCGGCCAGCCTCACCAGCTGGTCGGTGAAGACCACCGTGCCCGAGGGCAGCGCGAAGGCGTTCGCGCCCAACTCGGCGGCCGCCTTGCGGAACTCGAGGCGGATCGGCAGGCCGCTGCTCGCCATCATCGCCGCGAAGCGCTGGCGCAGCCGCGCCTGCTCCCCGGCGGGCAACTCGGAAGGAAACAGCAGCTCGTCGTCGAGCAGCTCGAGCACCCCCTCGCCGACCTGCCGACTGACCGTCGCCGGCAGGGCGAAGGCGGTGGCTTCGGCCAGCTGGGGGATGCCATGACGAACGCCGCCCCAGACGAAGGCGACGGTCACCAGCAGGCCGAGCAGCACGTAGCGCAGGCTGGACTCCAGGCGATGCACCAGGCCATGCCGGCGGCCCTGGCCGGCGAGCAGCCGGTCGACGCCGGCGTTGTCGGCGGTCTCGAAGCAGGCGCCGTCGGCGAAGCGCAGCATACGCGGCGTGCTGCCCAGCCGCGAACTGACCACCACCTCGGCCAGCGGCAGCGGCCCGGCCAGCAGCTCGTCACCTGCGGTCACCCGCAGGCGACCGGCGGCGCACAGCAGCCTGGCCGCCACCGGCCGTGACGAGGTTCCGGCGAACCAGGTACCGGCCAGCACGTGCTCGGCCGCTGCGCTCACAGGGCCAGTTCCACGTCGAACATCTCGCCGAGTTCGCCGCCGAGGGAGGACACCTCCTCGCGCCGGGCGGCGACAAAGCCGTCGAGATCGTCGCAGGCGACCAGCGTCATGTGCTCGGCGGCGTAGCGCGCGGTGCGCACCCTCGCCCATGGATAGAACAGGCCCAGCGTCAGCAGCGTACCGAGCATGTTGCCCAGCATCAGGCGGATGAAGCTGCCCAGCTCGTAGCGCGCGGCCAGGCGGTTGTCGCCGAGCACCAGGTTGCCGTAGACGAGGTTGGTGAACCTGACGCTGAAGTAGGCGAACATCAGCAGATAGCCCGTCACCGCCACGACCGGCACCAGCACCGGCACCAGACCGCGTACCACGCCCAGCAGCAGAGCGGTCAGGACGCCGATGCCCAGCATCGCCAGGAAGGCCATGTAGAACGGACGCGCCCCGACGTCGAGCTCGAAACGCGCGGTGCCATAGCGGCTGTTGCCAGCGATGAAGCTCTGCTGCTTGTGCATGGTCAGCGGCGTCAGGATGCCCAGGGTCAGCGCGCTCAGCAGCGGCCACACCAGGAAGACCATCGCCGCTTCGCCATAGCGGCCATCGAAGCCGAAACGCACCCCGCGCCAGGCGCTGTTGCTGTTGCGGAAGCTCAGCCCGCGCACGACGATCCACGGCAGCGCGGCGATGAACAGCAGACTCACCAGCAGTCCGAGCGCCACCGAGAACTCGCCGACGACGGAGTAGATCAGCAGGCAGGCGAAGGCGATCAGCCGTCCCTTGAGGATCTTCAGCGGATCGGCCAGGTAATCGAAGCTGCTGCCGTCCAGCTGGGTGTTGCCGTAGAAGTAGCGCTGCGTGCGCACCTTGGCCCAGGCCGAATAGATGCCCAAGGTGACGATGGACAGCAGGATGTTGACGATCCAGATGCGGAAGAACTCGAAGCCGTTGCCGTTGAACTGGAAGGGCAGCTGCCGCCGCGCGGCCGGCCGGTCCGCCGGGGCATCCACGCCGGCCTTGAGCGGCGGAATGTCAGCAGCGCGTGGCGACACGCCATCGAAGACCACCCTTTCGCGCGGGCTGCCCGCCCGCCCAGACCCGGGCCGCTCGTGCGGAGCGTCGTCGTCCGGCCTGACGATCGCAAGCTGCACAGCCGCCGGCCGCGCTCCCGCGCCGGCGCCCTGCGCTGGCGGCGGCGCAGCGGGCCGG
>NZ_SSTC01000195.1 GCF_004801855.1 Pseudomonas sp. A-1
CTGCGCGCAGCGCCGGCTGGCGCGCTGCTCGGCGAGCCGCTGCTGCACACCGCCTCGCGGCCGCAGGCCTGGCCGCAGTGGGCGCGGGCGCAGGGGCTCGATCCGGCCGGCCTCAGCCTCGGCCAGGGCTTCGAGCATCTCTACTACCTGCTGGAGGCGGCGGTGGCCGGCCTCGGCGTGGCCATCGCCCCGCAGCTCTTGGTCGCCGACGACCTGGCCGCCGGGCGGCTGGAGGCGCCGTGGGGTTTCGTCGCCACCCCGGCGCGCCTGGCGCTGTGGATGCCGGCACGCGGCGGCGACCGCCGGGCGGTGGAGCTGGCGGCGTGGCTACGCGCCGAGCTGGCGACGACCCCGTAGGGGCGAATTCATTCGCCTTTACGCGGCATTGTGGCGAATGAATTCGCCCCTACTGGTTGATGCAATGCCACTCCTGGCCGTCGGCCAGGCGCTTGCCGCTGGCGTCTTCCAGCCAGGACTCGGTCCGCAGCAGCTGGTGGCGTGCTGCGAAGCGGTAGCGCGCCCCGGCGGCGAAGCCGGCGTAGTCGAGGCGCAGGTAGCAGAGCATGTACACCGGGTCGCGGGCGAACATCGAGCCGATGTACTCCTCGAAGCGGTAGCTCGCCTCCAGGCGGTGGGCGCCGGGGCTGATCTGGAAGTAGCGACCGTCGTCGAGGCGCCGGCCGTCGAGCTTCTCGGCCATCAGCAGCTCGCCGGGTTCGGTACGCAAGTCGATCCACGCCTGCTGCGGGTCGGGGGCAGGCAGGGGGCTGGCGCAGGCGCCGAGCAGGCTCAGCGCGGCCAGCAGGAGGAGGGCGCGCATGGCGGGCTCCGGGAAGTGGGGGATCTGTGTTCAGCATAGCGTCGCACGCTGGCTGGCGGCAGATGGGGCGATCGGCTAGCGTGGTCGGCATGTCGCGCCTCTGCCTGCTCCTGCTGCTCGTCCTGCTCTCCGGCTGCTCCAGCCTCGGCTACTACGCCCAACTGGCCGGCGGCCAGTGGCAGCTGCTGGCCGCGCGCCAGCCGGTGGCCGAGCTGCTCGCCGATCCGCAGCAGCCCGCCGAGCTGCGCCAGCGCCTGACGCTGGCGCAGGATGCCCGCGACTTCGCCAGCGCGCGGCTGGCCCTGCCGGACAACCGCAGCTACCGCCTGTACGCCGACCTCAAGCGCCCCTACGTGGTGTGGAACCTGTTCGCCACGCCCGAGTTCTCCCTGGAGCCGGTGACCCACTGCTTCCCCATCGCCGGCTGCGTGGCCTACCGCGGCTGGTTCGACGAGCAGCGCGCCCGCGGCGCCGCCGCGCTGCTGCGCGTGCAGGGGCTGGACACCGCGGTGGCCGGGGTGGAGGCCTATTCCACCCTCGGCTGGTTCGACGATCCGCTGCTCGCCGGCATGCTGGCCTGGAACGATGCGCGGCTGGCGGCGCTGATCTTCCACGAGCTGGCCCACCAGCGCCTGTACCTGCCCGGCGACACCGCCTTCAACGAGTCCTACGCGCGCTTCGTCGAGGAGGAGGGCCTGCGCCAGTGGCGCCGCGCCCGCGGCCTGCCGCCGCCGCCGGCGCACCTGGAGCGCCAGCGCGAGCAGTTCGTCGCGCTGGTGATGGCCAGCCGCGCGCGCCTCGAGGCGCTGTACGCCCGCCCGCTGCCGATCGAGGCGCTGCGTGCGCTCAAGCAGGCCGAGTTCCAGCGCCTGCGCGGCGAGTATGCGGCGCTGCGCGACGGCCCCTGGCAGGGCGATGCCCGCTTCGACGCCTGGTTCGCCCGCCCGCTGAACAACGCGCGGCTGCTGCCGTTCGGCCTCTACGAGCAGTGGGTGCCGGCCTTCGCCGCGCTGTTCGCCGAGGCCGGCGGCGACTGGCCGCGCTTCCATGCGCGCGCCGCCGAGCTGGCCGCGCTGGGCGAGGGCGCGCGCCGCGAGCG
>NZ_SSTC01000196.1 GCF_004801855.1 Pseudomonas sp. A-1
CTGGCAGCGGGTGCCGGCGGCGGCACGGCAACCGGGGCGGACGGGGCGGCGACCGGGGCTTCGGCCTGGACCGGAGCCACGCTGGGGGAAGCGGCCGGCTCGGCTGCGGTCACTGCCGGTGCGGGCTCGGCCGCCGGCACCGCCCCCGACGGCTCAGCTGCAGCCGGCTCGACTTCGGCCACCGGCTGCTCGACGGCCTCAGGTTGCGCCTTCTTGCGGAACCAGCCGAACAGGCCTTTCTTTTCTCCGGCATCCGGAGTCTTCTTGTCGTCTTTGGAACCAAACATGGACGGCTTGCATCTCAAGTGGGCGGCTGCGCACTGACGTGGCCGCCAGGAAATCGGTTGGGTATCCTAGCACCTCCTCGCCCGCCGGCGCCAAAACCGGCCGGCAGTCTGACAGGTCACTGATGATGAACGCATTCACACGCCGCCTAGCCGGCTTGTTGCTGGTTGCCCTGGGCCTGCCGCCGGCCGCCCAGGCCGCCGTGCCGCAGCCGACCCACCAGTTCCGCCTGGACAACGGCCTGACCGTGATCGTGCGCGAGGACCACCGCGCCCCGGTGGTGGTGTCCCAGCTGTGGTACCAGGTCGGCTCCAGCTACGAGCGCCCCGGTTTCACCGGCCTGTCCCACGCCCTCGAGCACATGATGTTCAAGGGCAGCAGCAAGCTCGGCCCCGGCGAATCCTCGCGCATCCTGCGCGAGCTGGGCGCCGAGGAGAACGCCTTCACCAGCGACGACTACACCGCCTACTACCAGGTACTGGCGCGCGACCGCCTGGAAGTCGCCCTGGAAATGGAAGCCGACCGCCTGGCTGGCCTGCGCCTGCCCGCCGACGAGTTCGCCCGCGAGATCGAGGTGATCAAGGAGGAGCGCCGCCTGCGCACCGAGGACAACCCCGCCTCGCTGGCCTTCGAGCGCTTCAAGACCGCCGCCTACCCGGCCACCGGCTACCGCAACCCGACCATCGGCTGGATGAGCGATCTCGAGCGCATGTCGGTGGACGACCTGCGCGCCTGGCACAACGACTGGTACAGCCCGAACAACGCCACCCTGGTGGTGGTCGGCGACGTCACCGCCGACGAGGTGAAGACCCTCGCCCAGCGCCACTTCGCCGCCATCCCGGCACGCCCGCTGCCGGCCGCCAAGGCACCGCTGGAACTGCCGGCCCTCGGCGAGCGGCGCCTGACCCTGCGGGTCAAGACCCAGCTGCCCAGCCTGCTGATGGGCTTCAACGTGCCGGGCCTGGCCAGCAGCGACAACCCGCGCGAAGTGCATGCCCTGCGCCTGATCGCCGCGTTGCTCGACGGCGGCTACAGCGCGCGCCTGTCCAGCCGCCTGGAGCGCGAACAGGAACTGGTGACCGGCGCCTCGGCCTGGTACAACCCCTTCACCCGCGGCGACAGCCTGTTCGTGCTGTCGGCGCGGCCCAACGTGCAGCAGGGCAAGACCCTCGAACAGGTCGAGGCCGGTCTGTGGCAGGAGCTGGAGACCCTCAAGACCCAGGCGCCGAGCGCCGAGGAACTGGCACGCGTGCAGGCCCAGGTGATCGCCGGCCTGGTCTACGAGCGCGACTCCATCGCCAGCCAGGCCACCAGCATCGGCCAGCTGCAGACCGTCGGCCTGTCCTGGCAACTGCTCGACCAGGATCTCGAAGCCCTCAGGGCGGTCACCCCCGCCGATATCCAGGCCGCCGCGCGGCGCCTGTTCCAGCGCGAACGACTGACCCTGGCCCAGGTGCTGCCGCTGGAGCAGGCCAAGGAGACCCGCCATGAATAAGCGCCACCTGCTGCTGATAGTCGCACTGCTCGGCCTGCTCGGCCTGCTCCTGCTGATCAGCCGCCCGGCGGCCGGCCCGGACAGCCCGGCCCCGGCGACGCCCGCCACCGGCAGCGCGCCGGCCGCGGCACC
>NZ_SSTC01000197.1 GCF_004801855.1 Pseudomonas sp. A-1
CGCGCCGGGCCAGCGCGGCGACCAGATAGCCGTCGCCGGCGTTGTTGCCGCGCCCGGCCAGCACGGTGATCTCGCCGGCGTCCGGCCAGCGACGGCGCAGCGCGCGCCAGAGGGCATGGGCGGCGCGCTGCATCAGCTCGCTGCCGGGGGTGCCGGCGGCGATCAGGCGCGCGTCCAGCTCGCGGACCTGGGCGGCGCGATGGAGGGCGAGGGGCAAGGCGGGGGCAGTCAGCGGCATGGACCATTCGACTCGAGGCTCTGGCACAATTATACCCACCCTGCCCCCGAGCACCGCCAGCCATGTCGACCAGCGCCCCCGATCCCGCCGCCCTCGCCCAGGCGATCAAGACCTGGGGCCGCGAACTGGGTTTCCAGCAGGTCGGCATCGCCGGCGTCGAACTGGACGAGCACGAGGCGCACCTCACGCGCTGGCTGGCCGCCGGCTACCAGGGCGAGATGGACTACATGGCCGCCCACGGCTGCAAGCGCTCGCGGCCGGCCGAGCTGGTCCCCGGTACCCTGCGGGTGGTCTCGCTGCGCATGGACTACCTGCCCGGCGACACGCGCATGGCCGAGGTGCTGGCCAGCCCGGACAAGGCCTACGTGTCGCGCTACGCGCTGGGCCGCGACTACCACAAGCTGGTGCGCAAGCGCCTGCAGCAGCTGGCCGAGCGCATCCAGGCGATGATCGGCCCGTTCGGCTACCGCGCCTTCGTCGACAGCGCGCCGGTGCTGGAGAAGGCCCTGGCGCAGCAAGCCGGGCTCGGCTGGATCGGCAAGAACACCCTGCTGCTGAACAAGCAGGCCGGCAGCTGGTTCTTCCTCGGCGAGCTGTTCGTCGACCTGCCGCTGCCGGTCGACGCAGCGCACGAGCGCGAGCACTGCGGGCGCTGCCAGGCCTGCCTGGACGTCTGCCCGACCGCCGCCTTCATCGGCCCGCAGCTGCTGGATGCGCGGCGCTGCATCTCCTACCTGACCATCGAGCTCAAGGGCGCCATTCCCGAGGAACTGCGCGCGCCGATCGGCAACCGGGTGTTCGGCTGCGACGACTGCCAGCTGGTGTGCCCGTGGAACCGCTTCGCCCGGCCGACGCAGCAGGACGACTTCCGCCCGCGCCACGGCCTGGACAACAGCGAGCTGGCCGAACTGTTCCGCTGGAACGAGGAGGAGTTCCTCGCCCGCACCGAGGGCTCGCCATTGCGCCGCGCCGGCTACGAGCGCTTCCTGCGCAACCTGGCGGTCGGCCTGGGCAACGCGCCCGCCAGCATCCCGGTGCTCGAGGCGCTGCGCCTGCGCCGCGAGTACCCCAGCGAACTGGTCCGCGAGCACGTCGAATGGGCGCTGGCGCGCCACGGCGCGGCCTGATCAGCGATAGAGCAGCGGATAGAGCAGGCGCCCCACCGCCTCGTTGAGCAGCAGGCTGCTCTGCCAGATCGCCACGGCCTCCGGCAGCCAGCCGCCCAGCGGCCGGCCATTGGCCACGCCGAGAAAACCCATGGGCGCGGGAATCACCTCGAAGCCCTGGCGCTCGAAGCACCAGCGCGCCCGCGGCATGTGCCAGGCCTGGGTGACCAGCACGATGCGCCTGACCCCGGCGTCGCGCAGCAGCGGCGCGCTCAGCGTGGCGTTCTCCCAGGTGGTGCGGCTGCGCCCCTCCTGCCAGCGCAGCGCGACGCTGAAGTCCTCGCTGAGCACCGCAGCCAGCAGCTCGGCCTCGCTGGGCGGTTCGCCCCGGTGCAGGCCGCCGCTGGCGAGGATCGGCAGGCCGCTGACCCAGTGCAGGCGCGCCGCCAGGCGGGCGCGCTCCAGCGCCAGCAGGCTCGGCTGGTCGCCGCCCCAACCCGGATCGCCGCGCTCGCGGCCGCCGCCGAGCACCACG
>NZ_SSTC01000198.1 GCF_004801855.1 Pseudomonas sp. A-1
GCTGGCGGGTGTTCGGCGCCGCCCCCGGCGGCTACGGCACCGGCGTGCAGCAGGCCATCGCCGAGGGCGCCTGGGACAGCCGCGCCGATCTCGCCGACGTGTACCTGACCTGGGGCGGCTACGCCTACGGCGCCGGCGGCGACGGCGTGCCGGCCCGCGCCGCGCTGGAGCGGCGCCTCGCCGGCGTGCAGGCGGTGCTGCACAACCAGGACAACCGCGAGCACGACCTGCTCGACTCCAACGACTACTTCCAGTTCCAGGGCGGCATGCTGGCTGCGGCGGAAACCCTCGGCGGCGCCCCGGTGGCCAGCTACCACGGCGACCACAGCCAGCCGGACAACCCACGCATCCGCACCCTCAAGGAAGAGCTCAACCGCGTGGTGCGCGCCCGCGCCGCCAATCCCAAGTGGGTCGCCGGCATCAAGCGCCACGGCTACAAGGGCGCCTTCGAGCTGGCCGCCACCGTCGACTACCTGTGCGCGTTCGATGCCACCAGCGAGCTGATCGACGATCACCAGTACCAGATGCTCACCGATGCCTACCTGCTCGACGCCGATACCCGCGAATTCGTCCGCCAGCACAACCCGGCGGCGCTGCGCGAGATGACCGAGCGGCTGCTCGACGCCCAGCAGCGCGGCCTCTGGCAAGAGCCGGGCGCCTACCGCGAGGCGCTGGAAAACCTGCTGCTCGACTGCGAGGAGGACGGCTGATGGCCGCGCCGAGGATTTCCCATGCATGAACCCGTGAATTTCCCGCTCGCCGCGGTGGTCGGCGCCGACGCGCTGAAGCTGGCGCTGTGCCTGGCGGCGGTCGACCCGGCGATCGGCGGTGTGCTGATCGAGGGGCCGCGCGGCATGGCCAAGTCGACCCTGGCGCGCGGCGTGGCCGAGCTGCTCGACGGCGGCCAGCTGGTCACCCTGCCGCTGGGCGCCACCGAGGAGCGCATCGTCGGCACCCTCGACCTGGACGCCGCCCTCGGCGAGGGCCGCGCGCGCTTCGCCCCGGGCCTGCTGGCGCGCGCTCACGGCGGCGTGCTCTACGTCGACGAGGTCAACCTGCTGGCCGACCATCTGGTCGACCTGCTGCTCGACGTGGCGGCCAGCGGGGTCAACCATATCGAGCGCGACGGCATCTCGCACCGCCACGCCGCGCGCTTCGTGCTGATCGGCACCATGAACCCGGAGGAGGGCGAGCTGCGCCCGCAGTTGCTCGACCGCTTCGGCCTCGCCGTCGTCCTCGGCGGCGCGCCGCTGCCCGCCGAGCGCGCCGAGATCGTCCGCCGCCGGCTGGACTTCGACCGCGACCCGCAGGCCTTCCGCGTCCGCTGGCAGGCGGCGCAGGACCAGCTGCAGGCGCGCTGCCGGCAGGCCCGCGAGCAATTGGAAGCGATCCCGCTGGACGACACGGCGCTGGAAACCATCGCCGCGCGCTGCTACGCCTCCGGCATCGACGGCCTGCGCGGCGACCTGGTCTGGCTGCGCGCCGCCCGCGCCCATGCCGCCTGGCGCGGCGCGCAGGCCATTGCCGCCGAGGACATCGACGCGGTGCAGGACTTCGTGCTGCGCCATCGCCATCCGCACGGCACGGCCGCCGAGCCGCCGCAGCAGAATCCCGGCGATTGCGCGCCGCAGAGCGGGGCGGACGGGCAGAGCGACGGCCAGCGCGACCACGGCGAAGGCCAGTGGGGCGAGCTGCCGGCGCAGCCGCTGGCCATCGGCGAGCGCCGCGCGCCGCCGCGCTGGCCAAAAAAGCCCTGAGCATCCGCCCGCAACCCGCCCGGGGCGCGGATGCCAGACAGCGGGACACGCCCCAGCCGGCCCCGC
>NZ_SSTC01000199.1 GCF_004801855.1 Pseudomonas sp. A-1
CTGGCCGGCGGAGCTGCGCGAGCGCGCCGACTTCGGCGTGCGCCTGGCGGCGCCCTACGACCGCCTGCTGGCCGGCCAGCAGGTGCGCGCGCAGCCCACCGGCCGGCAGGTGCTGGGGGCGGTGACGCCGCAGGCGACGGTACAGATCGCCGCCAGCGCGCCGATCGCCGCGGTGGCCGGCCTGCAGTCGCCGTTCCATGCCCAGCGCAGCATCGTCGCCCTGCTCGCCAGCGGGGCCGAGGACTACGCCCTGCTGCGCGACACCCTGGCCGATCCCGGCGCGCGCGAGGGGATGGCCGGCTCGCTGGCGCTGATCCGCAGCAGCGGGGTGCACAGCCAGTTCGTCGGCGAGCCCTACTACGTCGGCGAACTGCCCTGGTGGCTGCTGCTGTGGTTCCACCTCTCCGAGCATCCGCTGCTGGTGGCGGCGCTGAGCGCGCTCAGCGTGGTGCTTGGTGCCTTCCTGGTCTGGTGCCTGCTGCGCGGCGTGGCCCGCCGCCGGCGCGGGGAGGCCTGAGCATGCGGCTTCTGTTCCGTGCCCTGCTGCTCGCCGCGCTGAGCCTGCCGGCGGCTGCCGCCGATTGCGCCTGGCCGGCCTGGGACGCCTTCCGCGTGGCGCTGGTCAGCGCCGACGGCCGGGTGATCGACCCGTCCTCGTCGCGGCGCATCAGCACCTCGGAGGGCCAGGCCTACGCGCTGTTCTTCGCCCTGGTGGCCGACGACCGCGACGGCTTCGCCCGCCTGCTGCGCTGGACCGAGAACAACCTGGCCGGCGGCGACCTGCGCCGGCACCTACCGGCCTGGCTGTGGGGCCGGGCGGACGACGGCCAGTGGCGGGTGCTCGACGCCAACAACGCCAGCGACGCCGACCTCTGGCTGGCCTACAGCCTGCTGGAGGCCGGGCGCCTGTGGCAGCGGCCGGACTACGCCCGCCTGGGCCAGGACCTGCTCTGGCGCAGCGCCGCGCAGACCCTGCAGCCGCTGCCGGGGCTCGGCCTGATGCTGCTGCCGGGCGACCAGGGCTTCGTCGAGGAGGCCGGCTGGCGGCTCAACCCCAGCTACCTGCCGCCGCAGCTGCTCGAGCGCTTCGCCGCCATCGCCCCGGTGTGGGCCGAGCTGGCCGGCAACGCCCGCCGCCTGCTGCGCGAGGGTTCCCCGCACGGGCTGGCGCCGGACTGGCTGCTGTGGCGGCGCGCACAGGGCTGGGCGGCCGACCCCGAGCACGGCCGCGAGGGCGACTACGACGCCATCCGCGTCTACCTGTGGGTCGGCATGCTGGCCGCCGACGCTCCCGGACGCGCCGAGCTGCAGCGCCATTTCGCGCCCATGGCGGCGCTGACCGCCGCGCACGGCGCGCCGCCGGAGCGCATTGACGCCGGCGACGGCCGCGCCGAGGGGCAGGGCGGTGCGGGTTTCAGCGCCGCCCTGCTGCCGCTGCTGGCCAGCCTCGATCCGGCCGCGCACGCCAGCCAGCGTGCGCGGCTGGCGCAGCAGCCGGCGGCGGCGCAGGCCTACTACGATCAGGTGCTCGGCCTGTTCGGCGGCGGCTGGGACGCCGGACGCTTCCGCTTCGCCGCCGACGGCCGGCTGCTGCCGGCCTGGGAGCAGCGATGCGCGGATTGACGGCTCTGCTGTTGTGCGGCGCGCTGCTGCCGGGAGCGGCGGCGGCGCAGGCCCTGCCGGTCGAGCAGCAGCGCGCCTGGCTGCTCGGCCAGGTGCGCCTCGGCGAGGCGCTGGAGCGCGACGATCTGGTCAGCGGCGCCCTCGAGCGCCTGCAGCTGCTGGAGCCGGACAGCCCCGAGGCCCAGGCCG
>NZ_SSTC01000200.1 GCF_004801855.1 Pseudomonas sp. A-1
ACAATCATGATCCTCGTGATCGATTGAGCGCTTGGCCCCCGCTGCGCGAACTACAGAGTGGCCCGGGCGGCAACGCCTAGCAAAGGCCGGATATACGAATGCAACCGCACTGACGAAAGGGGTGGCAGGCTTTACTCACCACTTGCGGGGGGAGTCCATATACCGCATGTTAGACACTTTGCCACTCGCCAACTATACGAGCATAAAGCTCATCGACTTTGCGCATCCCGCTATAGGAAAAATAGCAGATGGAAAGCGCATTATATTGATTGGGGTAATGACGCACAAGCTTCATTGCTTTGACTGCAACGGCCATTGGGATTTCCGAGCCTTTGATCCTCAATGCGATGACGTCAGAAAGCTGCTGGGCTAATGGATGGTGAAGGCGAACTGAAAGATAACGCCATGTTTCTAGGCGCTGTGCAACCGTGACACGAACACGCCTTGGGGGCCTACAGAGTTCATGCGCAACCATGAAAGCAGCATTCGGCGAGATTTTCAACGCATCTGCAATAGTACGACGCCACTGCAGCGGGGCACGGTAGGGAAAGCAACAGTCAATTGACGTGATAAATTCTGACTCATCCATGATCTACTGCCTAACGTAAAAGTAAGGGGCGCGCCGAAGGCGCGTCCCACTTGACTGCCGGGTTGGGCATCACCGCCATCACTTGCGCTTAAACTCGACGTCTGGCGCAAACAAATAACCTTTTTTCCCTGACGGTAAACGCACAACCAAATAAGGCCATTCATTCCCATAATACATGGCAAGAACTTTTGGTATATCACCAGGTTCCAGATAACCAACAACCTTGTTTGGTAAGAATTGCGAACCGTAAGGGTACTCATCTGTTTCATAGACAGGCGCGCGCGTCTTCACGTCAAGGTGCCAGCTCTGCGTCCCCCAGTAGTTGACCAGTTGTTCAACTCCAACAACAGCCACAAAAACTGCGATCGCAAAGGCAATGTTGCGTACTTTCATAATGCCCAACGTTGAAGCTAAAGGGCGCGCTTTAGTGCGTCCCACCTGAGCGCCTAGTTAGGCAGGGGAGCCCAGCCGAGCGCAGTGATTGAAGATTGCACGAGCAGCGCGATCGAAAAAGTTTTTAGATCGGCTCTCGTGGGGTTTGGTCTGCCCCGTACTTCTCCAAAAGCACCACAATTTCAGTGGTTTTATGGGATAAAGCATAGTCATATGCTCTTAGGTTGTTGTCTGTGACTCGGTTTGGATTTGCGCCATTTTTAAGGAGCAACTCCATGATGGAGCGGATCTCGGGGCCATTCAGTGTGCGCTCTACTTCGTACTCATGTAGTAATAGGCGCAGATAGTCATTCGTTGGATCTGCCGAGGTTGCGGATGCGCCTGCTGCGAATAGCTTTTCTAGAACCTGGTAATCTTTCTCTGCAACAAACCTGTCGACGTAGCTGCTAAGGTGCTCATTTAGTTCAGGATGCTCTTCGCGCTCGCCTAGGAACTCTAGAAGATCTTCTCTGCTGAGGTATTTCATATTGCCTAACGACTAAGCTAACGGGCAGGCAAACGCGTAGCGTTTGACTGTCCAGCGAACGAAGTGAGCGAAGTTGAGTGCTGTAATGGACTCTCCCTGCACCACAATTACCCGCACCAGCGGTGTCGAGAATGGCGTTCGGAGGGTTCCAGCGATGTACAAGCAGATTGCAGTGGATTTGGCC
>NZ_SSTC01000202.1 GCF_004801855.1 Pseudomonas sp. A-1
CACGGCGCCGCCTGCCTTCGCCCGCACGCCGAGCAGGGCCAGCGGCCCGGCATGGCTGGACAGCGGCAGCCACCACCAGCGCCCGCCGGCCAGGGTGTGGGTGCCCAGCCCGCTCGGCTGGTCGTGGCGCCAGGCCCATTCGGCGGCATCCTGCTCCTGCTCGTCGAGGCGGGCCGCGCTGCCGGCCTCGGTCTGCAGCGCGCCGCTGCCGCTGCGCCCGAGCAGGCAGAACTCGAGGTCGCGCCAGCCGGCGAGCTGCTGCAGGGCGGCGTCGAGCACCGCCTGGCGGTCGGTGGCGGCGCCGAGCTTGCGCGACAGTTCGAACAGGGTGGCGGTTTCCGCTTGGGCGTCGCGCAGGGCGTCCATCTGCCGGCGCTGGCGCGCGGCCAGGTTGCCGGTGAGCACCGCCATCACCAGGAAGAACAGCAGGGTGAGGATGTCCTCCTGGCGGTGGATGGTCAGCGAGAAGGTCGGCGAGATGAACAGGATGTCGTAGGCGATGAACGACAGCGCCGCGCACAGCAGCGCCGGGCCCAGGCTGCTGCGCACGCCGACCAGCAGCACGCCGAGGAGGAACACCAGGGAGATGTTCGGCAGCGCCAGCACGTGGGAGACGCTCCAGGCCGCCGCCGTGGCGAGCAGGGTGGCCAGCGCGGCCAGCAGGTAGTCGGTCAGGCGCCCCGCCCGTGGCAGCGGCGCGCTCGGCGACGGCTCGCCGCCGGTGTTGAGGATGCTGATCTCCAGGTTGCGGCCCAGGCGCAGCAGACGGCCGACCACGCCGCGGGAGAAGCCGGGGCGCAGCAGCCAGGGCCGGCTGGGGCCGACCAGCAGCACATTGGCGCGGCGCTCGACGGCGTGCTGCACCAGGGTGCCGACGACATCGCCGGCACGCAGGTTGACCACCTCGCCGCCGAGGTTCTCGGCCAGCTGCTGGGCCGCCTGCAGCTGGCGGCGCGCGGTCTCGTCGAGCACCGCGCCGGTGTCCACATGCACCAGGCTCCACGGCAGCTGGCGGCGCTGCGCCAGACGGCAGGCATGGCGCACCAGATGCTCGGCCAGCGCGTTGCCGTCGACTGCGACCAGCAGGCGGCCGAGCACGGCCGGCGCTTCCTGGCCGTGCTGGCGGTAGCAGCGCTGCAGGTCGGCGTCGACGCGGCTGGCGGCGAACTGCAGGGCCAGCTCGCGCAGCGCGGTGAGGCGCTCCAGGCTGGCGAGGCTGTCCGGCAGGCGGGCCTCGCCGTGCTGCAGGCGCTCCAGCAGCTCGCGCGGCGGGCGGTCGACCAGCACCAGTTCGTCGGCCTCCAGCAGCAGCCAGTCGGGCAGCGTCTCGTGCACCTGCAGGCCGGTGAGCTCGCGCACCTGGCTGTTGAGGCTTTCCACATGCTGCACATCGAGCGTGGCGTACACGTCGATGCCGGCGGCGAGCAGCTCCTGCACGTCCTGCCAGCGCCGGGCATGGCGGCTGCCGGGCGGATTGGCCCGGGCGAGGTCGTCGATCAGGGTCAGCGCCGGCGGGTCGGCCAGCAGGCCGTCGAGGTCCAGCGTGGCGCGCTGGGCGCCGTCGCGGCGCGGCGGCTGTTGCGGCAGGCTGGCGAGCAGGGCCGCGCTCGCGGC
>NZ_SSTC01000203.1 GCF_004801855.1 Pseudomonas sp. A-1
TGAGCGCCGGCGGCCGCGGCGCGCTGGCCGGCGGCGACTGGCGCGGCCGCGAACGGGCGGCGGCGCGGATCTTGTCGGCGATCAGCTCGCTGTAGTCGAGCATGCCGTGGCGGATGCCCATCTGCGGCTTGGCGATGAAGTCCAGCGCCCCCAGCTCCAGCGCGCGCAGGGTCACTTCGGAACCGGCCTGGGTCAGCGACGACACCATCAGCACCGGCATCGGCCGCAGGCGCATCAGACGGTCGAGGAAGTCGAGGCCGTCCATGCGCGGCATTTCCACGTCCAGGGTCAGCACGTCGGGGTTGTGCAGCTTGATCAGGTCGCGCGCCACCAGCGGATCGGCGGCCACCGCCACCACTTCCATGTCCGGCTGCGCGTTGATGATCTCGCGCAGCAGGTCACGAATCAGCGCCGAGTCATCGACACACAGAACCTTGATCTTGGGGACACTCAAACTGCTCTCCTTCGCGTGTAGCGGGTGATGGCACCACCCTGCCGCCGGCAGGGTGGGCCACGGATTTCACGCTGACATATGAAAAGTTATCGGCAAGCGCGCTTCAGTCTTTAGCGCGGCCGGCGTCGCGCAGGGTGTATACCGTCTGCCCGCGCAGCACGAAGTCGTCGCTGATGTAGGAGAAGTTTTCCGAATGGCCGGTGATCAGCAGGCCATCCGGCTTCAGGTAGGGCACGAAGTGCTTGAGGATCTTGGCCTGACTCTGCTTGTCGAAGTAGATCATGATGTTGCGGCAGAAGATCGCATCGAACGGTCCGCTGATGTTCCACTTCGCGTCGTGCAGGTTGAGCTGGCGGAACTCGACCATGTTCATCAGCTCCTGACGCACGCGCGCCAGGCCGACGCGCTCGCCGCTGCCGCGCAGGAAGAAGCGGTGCGCGCGCTCCTCGCCCATCTCCAGCACCTGCTTGAGCGGGTAGACGCCGGTGCGCGCCTTGCTCAGGGCATCGGTGTCGATGTCGGTGGCGATGACCCGCGACTGGCTGGCCAGCTGCGGGCCGAGCGCCTCGATCAGGGTCATGGCGATCGAGTACGGCTCCTCGCCGGTCGACGCCGCCGCGCACCAGACGCGCACCGGCTCGCGCCGGCCGGCGACATGCGCGGCCAGCAGCGGGAAGTGGTGCGCCTCGCGGAAGAATGCGGTGAGGTTGGTGGTCAGCGCATTGGTGAAGGCCTCCCACTCCCGCGCGCCGGGCTGGCGCGCGAGGCGGTCGAGGTACTCGCCGAAATGACTCATGCCGTGCATGCGCAGGCGCTTGGCCAGACGGCTGTAGACCATCTCGCGCTTGTTGTCAGCCAGCACGATGCCGGCGCGATCGTAGATGAGCTGACAGATGCGGTGGAAATCCGCGTCGTTCATCACCAGATCGCGACCAAAGCCGCCGGCGGCCGACACTTCAGCGTTCATCGTAATGCTCAAGAGCTACTCCCTGCATATGCTCAAAATTCGCTCCACTCCTCGGTGGCCGGCTCCTCACGGCGCGCGGCCGGTGCGGCTGCCGACGCCGCAGCCGGCGCGGGCGCCGAGACGCGCGGCGCGC
>NZ_SSTC01000204.1 GCF_004801855.1 Pseudomonas sp. A-1
TGGGCAGGAAGTCGACGACGTATTCGGCGCCGCGATACAGCTCGGTGTGGCCCTTCTGACGGCCGAAGCCCTTGACCTCGGTGACGGTAATGCCCTGCACGCCGATTTCCGACAGCGACTCGCGCACGTCGTCGAGCTTGAACGGCTTGATGATGGCGGTGACTAGCTTCATGAAAGTTTCTCCCGTAATGGTGGACTTGCCCCAGGAACAACGAACCCATGACAAGTCTAAGCGCAGAGTCCGACGTTTGTAACAGGTGGCAGACGCCGCGCAGGCTGGATTCAACGTCGGCCGGCGGCTGCTGGCGAAGCACTCCCCTGCCTCGCCCTGCCCGACGCTCTTGCACCCGGGCACCGGCTGTACAGGCATAAGCAGAATCCTTGCCAGCTTTTCGCATTTGCTGTTTTTTCAGGGAGTTATCCCGCCACCCGGGCGCGCCAGGGGGACCGCCGCCGTTTTTTGCACCACAACAGTGCGCAACGCCCACAACGAAGGGCAAAAAACGCCCAGCGCGCCACCATTCCCACAGCGGAACGCACCATGAAAGTGCGCAGCCGGCGCGCCGCCACGCACCCCTCTGGAACGTCGCTGCCCTGCGCGCACGTCGCAGGTGCGACGACGCCTTTGCTAGACTGGCCGCTCCCGTTGATGGAAGACCGCCATGCTGCCGCCCAAAGCCGTTCTCGACCTTCTCGCCAGCCAGACCAGCCGCCTGTTCGGCGCCGACTCGCCGCTGCCGCGCCCCGAACTGGAGGCCCAGTTCAAGGCCCTGCTGCAGGGCGCCTTCGCCAGACTCGACCTGGTCGGCCGCGACGAATTCGACGCGCAGATGGCGGTACTGGCCCGCACCCGCGCGCGCCTGGAGGCCCTCGAGGCCCGGGTCGCCGAACTGGAAGCCCGCCTGGAGCCGCCGCAGCCGTAAGCGCCGCCCCGGGACACCCGATCAAGGAGCGATCATGTCCCTCGCCATCGTCCACAGCCGTGCCCAGCTCGGCATCGACGCCCCCGCCGTCAGCGTCGAGGCCCACCTGGCCAACGGCCTGCCCTCGCTGACCCTGGTCGGCCTGCCGGAAACCGCCGTGCGCGAAAGCAAGGACCGCGTGCGCAGCGCGATCCAGAGCTGCGGCTTCGACTACCCCAGCCGGCGCATCACCCTCAACCTGGCCCCCGCCGACCTGCCCAAGGACGGCGGCCGCTTCGACCTGGCCATCGCCCTCGGCATCCTCGCCGCCAGCGGCCAGCTGCCCGCCGCCAGCCTGGAAAACCTCGAGTGCCTCGGCGAGCTGGCCCTCTCCGGCGCCCTGCGCGCCGTGCGCGGCGTGCTGCCGGCGGCGCTGGCCGCCCGCGCCGCCG